>NZ_JBEZXR010000005.1:0-269004 GCF_040638135.1 Streptomyces sp. NPDC026673
TGAGCGTAGAGAACTCCATGATCACTTTGGCTCGTGCCTGCTCTACTTCCGGGTGCCTGCCATCAACTCCACACCCGCCTACTGCCGAGCCCTCTTAGGCCGCCGCCTCCGGGCCGCGTCGTCACATGCCCTGGCCCGGGCCCGGCGGCCCCTACGAGGCGTCCTGCCGGCGGGCGTAGTCCGCCTGGGCCGTGTAGGCGGTGTCCTGGACCTCCTCGCCGCCCTCGATGCCGCAGACCTTGCGGGCGAGGTCGGCGACCGGCCCGCGCGGGGACAGCTCCGCACGCTTCATCGTGAGGGTGCGGATCGCCAGCAGGGGCGTGCCGTTGAAGTTCTCGAAGACGCTGATGCGGTCGCCCCAGTCGGACAGGAACAGGTCGCGGATCACCCGGCTGATCTTCAGCCGGTCGTGCGGCCTGCCGACCGGTCCGGTCTGCAGCGCCTCCAGCCACGGCCGCAGCTCCGGGCGCTGCCACTGGCCCTCGGTGGGGAAGATCAGCGACGCGCGGCCCGCGAGGTCGACGACCTCGTTCACCATCCGGGCGATGTTCTCCAGGTAGTAGGCCCGGCCGTAGTCGAACATCAGGACGTTCGGCTTGTAGAGGCCGCCCGGGGTGGTGAAGCCCTCGTCCTCGGACGCGATCACGTGCGCCTTCAGCGTCTGGTGGAAGCCGGCGAACTGCGAGATCCGCGTCTGGACGGGAGGCAGCTGGTAGGTGCCGATGTGCTCGGTGATCAGCAGGGTCAGACCCAGCATCAGTTCGGCGCGCACCATCTGCCGGACCAGCGCCTGGTAGTGCAGCCAGTCGAAGACGCGCTGCGGGTAGAGCGAGGCGTGCTGGGGGTTGCCGATGTGGAACACCCGGTCCCAGGGGATCAGCACGTCCTCGAAGAGGATGACGCTGTCCAGCTCGTCGCCCTGCGAGGCGAGCGGGTGCTCGACGTCCTCGCCGTCACGGACGTTGCTCTCCCGGCAGATGATCGTCACGCCCGGGGCGTTCGGCGGGACCGCGCCGAAGATGACCTGCTCCGGCAGGATGCCCGGCCGGTAGAAGACCCCGATGTGGATCCAGTCGCCGAAGGCCGCGCCGGTGCCGATGGCCTTCACGCCCCGCACCGTGATGCCCTCGTCCGAGGTGGCCACGACCTGCAGCGCCGGCGACTCCGCCTGGGCGGACTCGCGGGAGCGGTCGGTCTGCGGGTCCACGAAGGCCGGTGTCGCGTTGAGGTCGCCGTCCCGCACGACGTTCCAGAAGTCGCGGATCCCCTCGGTGAGGTCCCGGCCGCCGGTGCCCACCGACTGGCTGCTCCACGGCTCGGGGTCGTCGACGTAGGTCAGCAGGACGTAGTTGTTGACGTCGGGTGTGCGCGGGGTCGCGCCGCCGCCGAGCTCGCGCAGCACCGTCTCCATGTAGCGGCGCTTGCGCTTGAGGTCGTCCTTGCTGCGGTGCTGGAACCAGGTCATCGACCGCCGCACGCCGTCCTCGTCGACGAACGTCATGACGTCCTCGAGGTCCGGGCGGTGGTGCAGGTCGTAGAACTCCGCGACCCGCCGGGCGTACGCCCTGGTCGCCGGGTGCGTGGCGACGTTGTCGACGAGTTCGTCGCCGACCCACACCTTCCGGCCGTCGTCGAGTGCCGCCAGGTATTCCTTGCCTGTACGCACGTCGTGCTCCTCTCCGAGACACGCGATCTGAACGAGCGGGAGCCTGCGCCCCGACGGGGTGAGCCGGACCCCCTGTGCGGGAAATCACCCGGGGTGAAATCGCCGGTCACAGCCCCGCGGGCATTGAGGAGGCGAGCCCTGGAGAGGCAGGCTTGCGGCATGCTCCACGGCGACGGCACGGCCCCCCGCGCGACCGGCTCCTTCCCGCTGCGGGGCCGCGACGGCGAACTCGCGGCCCTGCGTGCGGTCCTGGAGCGGGTGCTGCGCGGCGGGGGCGCCCGCGTGATCGTGGAGGGCGCCCCGGGCACCGGCAAGAGCGGGCTGCTCGGCCGGCTCGGGGAGCTGGCGCGGCAGGCCGGGTTCGAGGTGCTGTGGGTACGGGCCGACGAGCTCGACCGGTACGCGCCGCTGGCCGCGCTGCACACGGCGGTGCACGGCTCCGCGGGCGGCCGGGCCCCCGCCGCCACCGCCGACGGCAGGCTCTGGCTGCTCGACGGCATCACGGACGCCCTGGAGGCCCGCGCGCAGCGCGCACCGGTGGCGGTGCTCGTCGACGACGCCCAATGGGCCGATCCCGCCACTCTGTTCGCCCTGCGGACGCTCCCCGCGCGGCTGTCCGCCTCCCGGGTCCTGTGGGTGGCGGCGGTGCGGTCGGGCGCCGACCGGACGGACGTCAGCCGGCTGGACGACGCCTTCCGGGACCAGGGGGCGCTGCGGCTGAGCCTTGGCCCACTGCCGCCCGCGGCCCTGCGGGAGCTTGCCGCGGACGTCCTCGGGGCGGCGCCCGGACCCGCCCTCGCCCGGCTCCTGGAGGGCAGCGCCGGCAACCCCTTCCTGGCGACCGAACTCCTGCGGGCACTGCGCGACGCGGGCGCGTACGGGATCGAGGACGGTACGGCCGTCCCCCTCACCCGGGAGGTGCCCGCGCGGTTCCGGCGCAGCGTCGAGGGACGCCTGGACCGGCTTCCCGAGGACGCCCTGCGCCTGCTGCAGGTCGGTGCCGTGCTGGGCCGCGAGTTCGACCTCGGCACCGCCGCCCGCATGCTCGGCCGGCCGGTCGGCGGGCTGCTGTCCGCGGTCGACGGCGCGCTCGGCGCCGATCTGCTGGTGAGCGCCGGGAGCAGGTTCGCCTTCCGCCACGATCTGATTCGGCAGGCCGTCCACGACGAGCTGCCGCCCCCCGTGCGCTCCGCCCTGCACCGTGAGGCGGCGGACATCCTGGGCGGCACCGGGGGGGCGCGGGCGGAGATCGCCTGGCACCTGCTGCTCGCCGGCGGGAACGTCGACGACGCCGCCGTGCGCACCCTGACCGCGGCCGTCCACGAACTGTCGCGGACCGTCCCGGAGTCCGCCGCCGACCTGGCCCTGCTGGCCGCCGGTCTGCTGCCCGCGGGGGATCCGCGCCGGGTCGGGCTGCTCACGGACGCCGCCGGACTGCTGGGCTGGACGCGCCGTGTGCACGAGGCCCTCGACCTGGTCGACACCACCATCTCCGAGGGGGTCGAACCCGCCCAGGAGGCCGCGCTGCGGCTGGTGGGCGGTGAGATCCACCAGGCGGCGGGGGACGGCACGGCCGGCATGACCCATCTGCGGCAGGCGCTGCGGCTGCCCGGCCTCCCCGAGGACCTGCGCGTCCGGCTGCTCAAGGCCAAGGCCATCGGGCACATCCACAGCGGAGAGATCGCCGCCGCCGAGCGCACCGACACCGGACTCGTCGAGGCGGCGTACCGCAGCACCGACCCGGCCGTCGTCGTCAGCGCCATGGTCTTCGAGTCGCAGACGGCCTTCTACCGGGGCCGGGTGACCCGTGCCGTCGGCCTCGCCGAGGACGCCGCCCGCCGCGCCGCCGCGGCCTCCTACGGACTGCGGGTGCGGCCGCCCCGCATTCCGGCCCTCTGGCTCGGCACCGTCCTCGCCTCGGCGGACCGGCTGCGGGACGCCCCGGGGGTGCTCGGCGAGGGACAGCGCACCGCGGAGTCCCTCGGCCTCGGCTGGTCGCTGCCGCACTGGCACGCCTGCCGGGCGACGGTCCTCCTGGAGAACGGCGCCCTCGACGACGCGGCCGTCGAGGCGGAGGCCAGCCTCTCCGTGGCCGGTGAACTGGAGGCCGTCCGCGCGGTGCCCCTCGCCCGCGCGGTGCTGGCCCTGGTCGACACCGCGCGCGGCGACCTCGTACGGGCCCGGGCGCATCTGACGGTCGCCGCGGCCGCGGCACCCGACGGGACGTGCCACGACCCGTGGACGGTGCTCGCCCGCGCCCGGGTCCTGGAGTCGGAGGGCCGCGCCGCCGCCGCGGCCGAGGCGCTCACCGCCCTCCACGCGGGCGACCGCACGGCATGGCTGCTCGCCCTGCCGCCCGGCCACTGGGCCCGCCTGGTCCGTACCGCACTGCGCGGCGGCGACCGGGAGACGGCCGAGGCGCTGGCGGAGGTCGTGCGCGCGGTGGCGGGCGAGGACGGGGCCCAGGACGTGATGCGCACCGTACGGGACCACGTCGACGGCCTCCTGCACGACGACCACGGCGCCCTGGAGGCCGCCGTCGCCGGCCACCGCCGTGGGGGCAGGGGCCCGGCGCTGGCCGCCGCGTGCGAGGACCTGGGCGCCCTGATGACCGCGCGGGGCCGCACGGATGGCGCGGTCCGCGTGCTGGGGGAGGCCGAGCGGCTGACCGCGGCGGCCGGAGCCGTCCACGACACCGAGCGGGTGCGCCGGCAGCTGCGCGTCCTCGGGGTGCGGACCCCCGGGGAATCCCGCGGCGCGGTCGCCGCGTACGGCTGGGACAGCCTGACCGAGTCCGAGCTCAAGGTGGTGCCCCTCGTCGCCGAGGGCCTCACCAACCGGGCCATCGCCGACCGCCTCTTCCTCTCCGTCCACACCGTCAACACCCACCTGAAGCACGTGTTCGCCAAACTCGGCATCAACACCCGGGTCCAGCTGGCCCGGCTGGCCGTGGAGCGGGACGGGACGGGCGACCGCGCCTGACCGCGCGGGCCGCGAAGATCCCTTGAATGGGCGATGCCCGCGCCTTCGCTCCTCCCGATGCTGGTGACGGGGCAGGCCACCGCACCGGTGGCCGCCCCGCGCAGTCCCGGGGAGTGAACGACCATGACGACACCGCGCGGATACCGCGGTTCCCTCCAGGGCGTCGTGGCGGCGGGCGCGGCGCCGCACGGCTACACCCTGGCGCTGTGGACGGCCGCCGCGGTGACCTCGTCCGCACGGGGCACGCCGTCCGCCACGGAGGCACTGGCGCTGCTCACCGGCGCCACGCTCGCCTTCGTCGCGGTCGGGGCCGCCGCCCACGGCGGCCCGGGCCGGCCCCTGGCCCGTACGGCGGCTCCGGCCGGCCCCGTGTGGGCGGCGTTCCACCTGCCCACCGCCGCCCTCGGCGGGGCCCTTTGCGGGCTCCTGGCACGCGTCCTGTCCCGGCACCTCCTGTGGGGCCTGGTCGGGGCCACCGCCACCGCGGTCTACCTGCTGGGCGCGAGCGCCCAGTTCCGGTGGGCCGGGACCGGCCGGCGCCCCTCACCCCCGTTCCGCGCGGCCCCCGTACCTCCCGTAGCGACCGAAGGACCCGCCATGACGCTCGTGCTCGACCCCGCCGCCCAGGACCTCCTCTTCCGCGAGGCCCGCACCGCCAACGCCTTCACGGACACGCCGGTCACCGACGAGCAGGTCCAGGAGATCTACGACCTGGTGAAGTACGGCCCGACCTCCATGAACCAGCAGCCGCTGCGCGTCGTCCTGGTCCGCTCCGCGGACGCCCGGACCCGCCTGGTGCAGCACCTGGCCGAGGGCAACAAGAAGAAGACCGAGACCGCCCCCCTCGTCGCCGTGCTCGCCGCCGACAACGAGTTCCACGAGGAACTGCCCGCCGTCTTCCCGCACTTCCCGCAGGCCAAGGACGTGTTCTTCGCGGAGCGCTCGGTCCGCGAGCGGTCCGCCGCGCTCAACGCCGCGCTCCAGGTGGGCTACTTCATCATCGGCGTCCGCGCCGCCGGGCTCGCCGCCGGCCCGATGACCGGCTTCGACGCCGACGGACTCACCAAGGAGTTCTTCCCCGAGGGCGACCACTCGGTTCTGGCCGTCGTCAACATCGGCAACCCCGGCGAGGACGCCTGGTTCGCCCGCAACCCGCGGCTGGGCTACGACGAGGTCGTCACCACGGTCTGACACCGGCGGGCGCGGTGCGGCTGCTCCCGCGGAGGTATGCGAGGTGCCTCCGCCCGGACGACGACCGGCCGCACCGCCCCCGGGCAGGCTTCGGGCCATGGCGATCACCACCCCCCGCACGCGGCCCCCGCGGCCGCGGCGCCGAGCCGCCGAGCGCCTCTCCCACGCGACCGGCGCCCTCCTGGTCCTGTCGGGCCTGTGCCACCTCGTCGTGTTCGCCGTCGACGGGGGCCCGTGGGACGGCCCCGTCTCCTGGCGGAAGCCGGTCACCTTCGGGCTCTCCTTCGGCCTGACGCTGATCGCGGTCGCCTGGGTCACCTCGTACCTGGACATCGGGGCCCGTGCGCGCGCCGCCCTGCTGACGGTGTTCGCCGCGGACTGCGTGGTCGAGGTCGGCGGGATCACCCTGCAGGCGTGGCGCGGGGTGCCGTCGCATCTCAACACCGGGACCGGATTCGACACCGCCGTCGCGATGACCCTGGCCGCGGGCGGGGCCGTGCTGGTCGCCGTGTTGTCCGCCTTCGCCGTCGCGGCCTTCCGCCGCCGCCCCGCCGGCCCCACCGGGATGCCGCTCGCCCTGCGGTCCGGCTTCGGGCTCCTGCTCGTCGCCCTGCTCTCCGGCGCCGCCATGATCGCCCGCGGGGTCGTCCTCGCCCGCACCGGCCACCAGGAGGCCGCCTACGCCTCCACGGCCCCCCTCAAGCCCCTCCACGGCGTGAGCCTCCACGCCGTCCTGGTCCTCCCCGCGCTGGCCTGGCTGATGTCCCGCACACGCTGGAGCGACCCGGCGAAGACGTACATCCTCCGCGCCGCCGCCGCCCTCTACACCCTCGCGGTCGCCGCGGCGGCCCTCCGGGCGCTGCTCACCTACCGCTGACGGCCGCCCGGGAGGGCGACCAGGCCGGCGGGAACAGGACCCGGTGCCCCGGCGCGCCGAAAGAGCGCAACGGGGCCCGCGCCGTCAGCACTCGATGACGTTGACCGCGAGCCCGCCCCGCGCCGTCTCCTTGTACTTGACCTTCATGTCGGCCCCGGTCTCCTTCATGGTCTTGATGACCTTGTCGAGGGAGACGTGGTGCCGCCCGTCCCCGCGCATCGCCATGCGTGCGGCGGTGACGGCCTTGACCGCGGCCATGCCGTTCCGCTCGATGCACGGGATCTGGACGAGGCCGCCGACCGGGTCGCAGGTGAGGCCGAGGTTGTGCTCCATGCCGATCTCCGCGGCGTTCTCGACCTTCTCCGGACCGCCGCCGAGCACCTCGGCGAGGCCGCCCGCGGCCATGGAGCAGGCGGAGCCGACCTCGCCCTGGCAGCCGACCTCGGCGCCGGAGATGGAGGCGTTCTCCTTGAAGAGCATGCCGATCGCGCCCGCCGCGAGGAGGAAGCGGACGACGCCGTCCTCCTTCTCCGCCTCCGTCGTCGACTGCCCGGCCACGAAGTTCACGTAGTAGTGCAGGACGGCCGGGATGATGCCGGCGGCGCCGTTGGTGGGGGCGGTGACGACCCGGCCGCCGGCGGCGTTCTCCTCGTTGACCGCCATGGCGTAGAGGGTGACCCACTCCATGGCGTGCGCGGCCGTGTCGCCCTCGGCGCGCAGCTGGCGGGCGGTGGCCGAGGCGCGGCGGCGGACCTTGAGGCCGCCGGGGAGGATGCCCTCGCGGGTCATTCCCGCGGCGACGCAGTCCTGCATGACGCCCCAGATCTCCAGCAGGCCCGCGCGGATCTCGGCCTCGGAGCGCCAGGCCTTCTCGTTCTCGAGCATCAGGCCGGAGATGGACAGCCCGGTCTCCCGGGTGAGCCGCAGCAGCTCGTCGCCGGTGCGGAAGGGGTACGTGAGCACGGTGTCGTCGAGCTTGATGCGGTCCTCGCCGACCGCGTCCTCGTCGACGACGAAGCCGCCGCCGACCGAGTAGTAGGTCTTCTCCAGCACGGGCGCGCCGGCCTCGTCGTACGCGAAGAGCGTCATGCCGTTGGCGTGGTACGGCAGCGAGCGGCGGCGGTGCAGGATCAGGTCGTGGTCCGCGGAGAACGGGATCTCGTGGGCGCCGAGCAGGTTGATGCGGCCGCCGCTGCGGATGAGCTCGACGCGCTCGTCGGCGGTGTCGACGTCGACGGTGCGGGGGGAGTGCCCCTCCAGGCCGAGCAGTACGGCCTTGGGGGTGCCGTGGCCGTGGCCGGTGGCGCCGAGGGAGCCGAACAGCTCGGCGCGCACGGAGGCGACGCCCGCCAGCAGGCCGTCGTTCTTCAGCCGCTGGGCGAACATCCGGGCGGCGCGCATCGGGCCCACGGTGTGGGAGCTGGACGGGCCTATGCCGATCGAGAAGAGGTCGAAGACGGAAATGGCCACGGTGCGATGACTCCTCGGGTTCGCGGACCCCGTTGTCCGCGGGCGGCCGGCGGGGTGACCGCCGGGTGGTACGTGGGCGGCGTGGGTGCGCCGTACTGCTCCAGTGTGCGGGACCGTCCTCGCGGGCGGTCCCGCACACCGGGTGATGCTCGCTACTTCAGGCCGGGGTACAGCGGGTGCTTCTCGGCGAGCGCGGTGACCCGGGCGCCGAGCGCCTTGGCCGCGTCCGCGTCGAAGCCCGGCTTCAGCGCCTCGGCGATGACGTCCGCGACCTCGCGGAAGTCCTCCGCCCCGAAGCCGCGGGTGGCCAGCGCCGGGGTGCCGATGCGCAGGCCGGAGGTGACCATCGGCGGACGCGGGTCGTCCGGGACGGCGTTGCGGTTGACCGTGATGCCGATCTCGTGCAGCCGGTCCTCGGCCTGCTGGCCGTCGAGCTCGCTGTGGCGCAGGTCGACCAGGACCAGGTGGACGTCGGTGCCGCCGGACAGCACCGAGACGCCCGCCTCGGCGACGTCGGCCCGGGTCAGCCGCTCGGCGAGGATCTTCGCGCCCTCCAGGGTGCGGACCTGGCGGTCCTTGAACTCCTCGGTCGCCGCGACCTTGAAGGCGACCGCCTTCGCCGCGATGACGTGCTCCAGCGGGCCGCCCTGCTGGCCGGGGAAGACCGCGGAGTTGATCTTCTTGGCGAGCTCGGCCTTGCACAGGATGACGCCGCCGCGCGGGCCGCCCAGCGTCTTGTGCGTGGTCGTGGTGACGACATCCGCGTACGGCACGGGGGAGGGGTGCAGCCCCGCCGCCACCAGGCCGGCGAAGTGCGCCATGTCGACCATCAGGTACGCGCCGACCTCGTCGGCGATCCGCCGGAAGGCCGCGAAGTCCAGCTGCCGCGGGTACGCGGACCAGCCGGCGATGATCAGCTTCGGACGGGCTTCCTTGGCGAGGCGCTCGACCTCGGCCATGTCGACCTGCCCGGTCTCGGCGTCCACGTGGTAGGCGGCCACGTTGTAGAGCTTGCCGGAGAAATTGATCTTCATGCCGTGGGTCAGGTGCCCGCCGTGGGCGAGGTTCAGACCCAGGATGGTGTCGCCGGGGTTCAGCAGGGCGAACATCGCGGCCGCGTTGGCCTGCGCGCCCGAGTGCGGCTGGACGTTGGCGTGCTCGGCGCCGAAGAGCGCCTTGATCCGGTCGATCGCGAGCTGCTCGACCACGTCGACGTGCTCGCAACCGCCGTAGTAGCGGCGGCCGGGGTACCCCTCGGCGTACTTGTTGGTCAGCACCGAGCCCTGGGCCTGGAGCACCGCGACCGGAGCGAAGTTCTCCGAGGCGATCATCTCCAGGGTGGACTGCTGGCGGTGCAGTTCGGCGTCGACGGCGGCGGCGACGTCGGGGTCGAGCTCGTGGAGGGAGCTGTTGAGAAGCGACATCTGGGGGTCATCCGTCCCGAGGTCGGAGTGGACAGGGCGGTGCGGCGGGGCCGCGGCGTCAGCTGCCGGTGAAGGCGGTGTACTCGTCCGCGGAGAGCAGGTCGGCCGGCTCCTCGGAGATCTTCACCTTGAACAGCCAGCCGCCCTCGAAGGCCGCCGAGTTCACCAGCGAGGGGTCGTTGACGACGTCCTCGTTGACCTCGGTGACCTCGCCGGAGACCGGGGCGTACAGGTCGCTGACCGACTTGGTCGACTCCAGCTCACCGCAGGTCTCACCCGCGGAGACCGTGTCGCCGACGGCCGGGAGCTGGACGTAGACGACATCGCCGAGGGCGTTCGCCGCGTGCTCGGTGATGCCCACCGAGGACACACCGTCCGCGTCGGCGGCCGAGACCCACTCGTGCTCCTTGCTGTAACGCAGCTGCTGGGGGTTGCTCATGGCGTGATTCTCCTGGATGACGGTATGTGCTGGTGAACGGCTGTCTTGACAGGTGGGACGGCTGGGCCGGATGTGACCGGTGCCTCAGCGCTGCCGCTTGTAGAACGGCAGCGCCACCACCTCGTACGGCTCATGCGTACCGCGGATGTCCACGCCCACACCGGAGGCGCCCGGTGCGGCGTGGGCGGCGTCCACGTAGGCCATGGCGATCGGCTTGCCCAGGGTCGGGGACGGGGCGCCGGAGGTGACCTCGCCGACCACCTCGCCGCCGGCCACCACCGGGTAGCCCGCGCGGGGGACCCGGCGGCCCTCGGCGACCAGGCCGACCAGCTTGCGCGGCGGCGCGGCCTCGGCCTTCGCGGCGGCCGCGGTCAGCGCCTCGCGGCCGACGAAGTCACCCGGCTTGTCGAACTTCACGACCCGGCCGAGCCCGGCGTCGAAGGGGGTGAGCGCGGTGGTCAGCTCGTGCCCGTACAGCGGCATGCCCGCCTCCAGGCGGAGCGTGTCGCGGCAGGACAGGCCGCACGGCACCAGGCCGGCGTCCGCGCCCGCCTCGGTCAGCGCCTGCCACAGCTTCTCGGCGTCGCCCGGCGCGACGAACAGTTCGAAACCGTCCTCGCCGGTGTAGCCCGTGCGGGCGATGAGCGCGGAGACGCCGGCGACCGTGCCGGGCAGGCCCGCGTAGTACTTCAGCCCGTCCAGGTCGGCGTCGGTGACCGACTTCAGGATGCCGGGGGACTCCGGGCCCTGGACGGCGATCAGCGCGTACGCGTCCCGGTCGTCGCGGACGGCGGCGTCGAAGCCCGCCGCGCGCTCGGTCACCGCGTCCAGCACGACCTGGGCGTTGGAGGCGTTGGCGACGACCATGTACTCCTCGTCGCCGAGCCGGTAGACGATCAGGTCGTCGAGGATGCCGCCGTCGGGCGCGCAGATCATCGTGTACCGGGCGCGGCCCACGGCCAGCGCCGAGATGTGGCCGACCAGCGCGTGGTCCAACGCCTGGCCGGCGGCCGGACCGGTGACCGTGATCTCGCCCATGTGGGACAGGTCGAAGAGACCGGCCCGGGTCCGCACGGCGGTGTGCTCGTCGCGCTCGCTGGCGTACCGCAGCGGCATGTCCCAGCCCGCGAAGTCGGTCATCGTGGCGCCGAGGGCGCGGTGCAGCGCGTCCAGTGCGGTACGGCGGGGTTCACTCATCGGGCGGGCTCCCAAGGCGAGGAAGAGACAGGTGGGCGATGACGGGGGGCTGGTCCTCCCCATCTGTCATCGGAACCTGAGAGGTTCACCTGGACCCTCCGAGCGGAGGAGTCCCGGCTTGCACCTTGGGTGGGGCGGCACCCCCGTGACCGGGAGGGCTCGCCCGCTTTTCAGATCTGCCTCGAACGCGCGGTATCTGTGCCTGAGAGATTCAAGGGAGGACTTGCTCCTTCGGCGCCCCGCCCGCCGCAGCGGTGCGGAAACTCTCCCGCGCGGCCTCGAACGGCCTATATGAGATTGAGGCCGCCATCATTGCACGGGCGCCCGCCGTTGTCGCGATCGCGTCGCGGATGTCCCGGTCCGGTCCCGATCCGGTAGTAACGCCGCCGTTTCTCTGGGTAGGCAAAGACACAGGATTTACCATTTCTTGAACGTCGGACCCGGAGGGCGAACTGTGCGGTGGCAGAGTGCGTATGCGACGGCCGGGGGTCCGGCCGTATCCCGGCCGGCACCGGCGCGGGCCGGGGAGGCGCGCCGCGGGGGCCGCGCCGTGCGGCCTCGCCGGCTGCTCGATCTGCGGCGGGGGCGGCGGCCGGTGCGCACCCTGCGCTACCCGCCGGGTGACGTCCTGGTCGTCTCCGGCCTGCCGGGCGGAGGCAAGAGCACCCTCATGCGGCGCGCGGCGGGCGGGGCCCGCCTGATCGACTCACAGGACGTCAGGGAGCGCTGGCAGGCCCGGATGCCGCGGCTGTTGCCGTACGCGTTCTACCGCCCCCTGGTGCGGATCGCGCACTACACGGGACTGTGGCGGGCGCTGCGTTCGGGTGACAGCGTCGTACTGCACGACTGCGGCACCCAGCGATGGGTGCGGTCCTGGGTCGCCCGCGACGCGCGGCGGCGCGGACGGGGGATGCACCTGGTCCTGCTGGACGTCCCGGTGCGGACGGCCCTCGACGGCCAGCGCGAGCGCGGCCGGGGGGTGTCCGGGTACGCCATGGCGCGGCACCGCAACGCCTCCCGACGCCTGCTGGCCGAGGCGGAGGCGGGCCGGCTGCCCCGCGCCTGCGCCTCCGCGGTCCTCCTGGACCGTGAAGCGGCCCGGGAGCTCGAGGCCATCGACTTCGACGGCTGAGCGACCGGGCCGCGACACGGAAGGTGCGCTACCGCTACGGAACCTGCTGTTCCTCGGGGGACAGCGGCGCCTCCGGGGACAGCGGCGCCTCGGGGGACAGGGGCGCCTCGTATGCCGGCTCCTGTCCCTGGTCGTTCAGGGGCAGCGGAACCGGAACCGGAAGCGGAAGCGGCAGCGGAAGCGCGCCCGTGAGCAGCTTCGGCACCGCCAGCAGCAGGGCCTGCAGATCGGCGACGACCTGGGCCACGCCGGCCGTCACCCCCGCGAGGTCCTTGGCGACCACCTTGGCCAGCAGATCCGTCACGTCCGCGACCAGCTGGTTGAGCGCGTTCTTGACGTCGGTGACGGCGTCCGCGGCGCCCTGGTCGCCCTCCCCGCCGACCTGAGGGGCGGCCGGGTCCTGGGCCGCCGGGTCGATGACGTCGGGAGATACCGCACCGGCCTGGTCGAGGACCGAGGCCAGCTGCCGGCTCGCCTCCTCCAGACCCCTGCGGAGGTCCTCCAGCTTCGCCGAGTCGGGGCTCTCGGCCTGGGCCTCCTGGGTGACCTTGGCGCCGATGGACAGCGTGTCACCCAGCTTGGCGATGAGTTCGGCGTTGCCCGTGTCCGCCGCCCGGGCGGCGAGGTGCTCGACCTGTGCGGCCGTGGTCCGGGTGGGGGCGTGGGCACTCGCGACACCGCCGGTGAGGCCCATCGTCAGCGCGGCGCAGACCGCCGCCGCTATGAGGGTGGAGTTGATCCTGGTGATGCGCATGTCGAGATATCTCCCAGTTGAGGGTTTTCTCCTTGCTCGTCCTACCTTCGGAGCCGCTGTGACGCTTCGCAACCGGACGATCGCATCGTGTGACGAACGCGGGATGCGGGGGTCGCCGTCGCCCGCCGCCGGATAGGGTTTCCGGGGAGGGCACCACCACAGGAACTTGCGAGGCGAGACGCAGTGAACATCCCGGGGCAGCGGATACCGGACGGCTTCGCCCCGACGGGGCACGGCGTCGGCGGCTGGCCCGCCAACGAACTCGAGGAAGTGCTCTCGGCGGCGCTCGGCGACCCCGGGGCCACGGCCCGCGTCCTGGAGGTGCTCGGCCGCTCGCAGTTGTGGATTCCGCTGCCGAACGGCGGCGGCCCGGACAGCGCCGACCTCGACCTGCCGACGATCGAACTCGACGGCGGCGTGTACGTTCCGGTCTTCACGTCCGAGCAGCAGTTCCTCGCCGCCGGTTCCGGCATGAGCTTCGCGGTCGCCCCCGCCCGCGAGTTCGCCCGCGGGCTGCCCCCGCAGCTGGGGATCGCCGTCAACCCCGGTGGCGCGGTGGGCATTCCGCTCCCGCCCGCCGCCGTGATGGAGCTGTGCCGCACCGACCGCGAACCCGGCACCCCGACCGGCGCCCGGGTCCGGCTGTGGGAACCCTCGCCCGACGAGGAGCCGGTGGACTTCCTGGCCGCCGCCGCGGGCGAGTTCGCCGTCACCCCGGTCGTGCTCTCGGCGCGCCGCGCGCTGGCCAGCGTCGAGGGCGACCCCGCCACGCTGTTCATCGGCGTCGAACTCGACCGCTGGCAGGAGGAGGACCGGGCCGCCGCCATGGCCGCCCTCGGGCGCGCGCTCGGCGCGGCCCCGCTGCCGTGGCAGGTGAATCTGGTGCTGCTGGACGTCGCACAGGACCCCGTCGGCGACTGGATGCTGGAGCGCGTGCGACCCTTCTATGTCGGCGCGGGCGCATAACCTGGGTCCGACACCCGAAGCATTCGGCGAAGCAGACGACGCGGACGACACGGACGCGGGAGGGCGGGACACGTGAGCGCGGGCGTGGCAGGGGGCGGGAGTCTGGAGCATGCGCTCCGGCAGGTGACGCCCGGGGGGTACGACGCCTACGAGAATCTGCTGCGGAACCTCGCGGACGGCCGGCTGTGGATGCTGCTCTGGCAGGGCTCGCCCGGCGGGGCCGACGCGCAGTACGGCAACATGGAGGTCGCCGGGTACGGTTACGCCCCCTGTGTGACCTCCGCGCAGGAGCTGACCGCCAGTGGCTGGAACCGGGCCCACGAGGTGGTCTCCGGCCGTGAGATCGCCGCCTCCCTCTTCCCCGACCGGTGGGGCCTGTGGCTCAACCCGCACGCCCCCGGCGGCGGCGTGGGCATCCCCTGGCTCGATCTGCGCCGCGTCTGCCTCGGCCTCGACCGGGCCCCGGCCGGGCCGCTGCGGATCGGCGAGCCCGCGCTCCAGATCCCCCACTACTACGCCCTGTTGTGCCAGCAGGCCCATCGCGCTCCGGCGGTCCGCTCGCTGCGGCGCGCCTGGGTCCAGCCGGCGGTCGGCGAGCCGTATCTCGCGATCGGCGTCGACCTGTACGACGCCGGCCCGCAGGCCGCGGAAACGGTGCGCCTGATGATGCAGTCCGCCCTGGGGGCGGTGCCGCAGGGACTGCCCGTCGCCACGGTCGCCCTCACGGACGAGTACGACCCGGTCGGCATGTGGATGCGGGCCTCGGCGCAGCCCTTCTACTCCCGGGACGCCCATGGCGCACCGGGTGCGCCCGGCGCCCCCGGCGCGACGTACGGCTGGGCCCCGCAGCCCTACTGACGCCTCCGGCGGTCCCCGGCGGTGCGGGCGGCCCCGCACCGCCTGCCTCGAGGCGTGCCTTGGGGCACCCCTCGGGCCACGCCTCACAGGGCCGCGTCGATCAGCCCCAGCGGCGGGCTGCCCAACTCCAGCAGCGCCCCGTGGAACCGCTGCAGCGAGAACGCGGGACCCCAGGCGCGGCGGGCGCGCTCGCGGAGCCGCATGATCTCCAACTTGCCCCAGGTGTAGCGGCCGTACGCCGCGTCGAAGGTGCCGCGCCGGGCCTCCGAGGCCGCGCCGGCCCGCGCGAGGTGGGCGTCCCGCATGAACCGCTGTGTGGCCTCCTCCAGCGTCATCGCACCCGTGTGCAGCCCGATGGCGCACGCGAGCCGGGTGACGCGTACCAGCGCCTCCAGGGCCACGCCGATGGCGAAGCGCGGGTCGCGGGCCCGGAAGCCCTCCTCGAGGCAGACCTCCTCGACGTAGTGCGCCCAGCCCTCGCAGAAGGACAGCGAGTGCAGGACGCGCCGTACCTGCGTCGGTGCGTGCCGCAATGCCCGTCCGTGGGCGAAATGCCCCGGCGCCACCTCGTGGACGGTGATCGCCGGCAGGCTGGTGCGGCTGAAGACCGAGAGCCACTCCTCGCGTTCGTCCTCCGGCCAGTCCGGCTCCGGTGGGGTGACGTGGTACCAGGAGGCGGAGTCGGCCTCCTCCGGGGCCGCCCAGGTCATCATCGCCATGGACCAGCGGCGCGACGGCGGAGCCGGGCCCACCAGGCAGTCGCCGTCGAGCCAGGGTGCGAGACCGTGCTGCCGGCTGAAGTCGATGACCTCCTCCGTGAGCCGGGCGGCCTCCGGGATCACCCCGTCCGCGTCCGGGTGGTCGGCGAGCAGCCGCGGGATGAGCTCGTCGAGGGGGGCCGCCGGGTCCAGCCGCCGGCAGGACTCCGTGAGCAGTGCGGTGAGCCGGTCCCGTTCCCGCTCGGCCTCGTCGGCGAGGGCCGAGAGGTCCACCCGCATGCCCTCCTGACTGCCCATCAGCAGTGCCAGGGCCTCGCCGCCGAGGCGGGGATCGGGGTCCCCGGTCTCGGCGGCGCGGGCGATGTGGTCGACCAGCCGGGCGTGCGCGGCGAGCGCGGGCCCCGCCTCGGGCTCCCGCTCCGGGTCGAGGTCCGCGGCCAGGCCGCGGACCGCCCCAAGGAGTGCGCCGGCGACCGGAGCGCTCACCCGGTCGAGCGACGTGATGGCCGCGTCGACGGCGTCCGGCCACTGCTGGAGGTGGCGCCTGCGGGCCTCCGCCAGCTCCTCCCGGGGCGCGTACTCGCGGTCATAGGCGGTGAGTTCGAGGTTGGACAAATGCGGATACGGGTCGCGCCGGTGCAGCTCCAGCTCACCGTACTGGATCTTGAGGGTGTCCTCGAACACCGACAAATGCCGCTCGTCGTGGGGGTCGGAAAGGGGCGCTTCGCGCAGTCGGGCGTGGGCGAGCGAGGACAGGCCGCGGCGGACCCCGTCGGGCGACAGGTCCTGCACCTGACCGTCGTACTCGTGAAGTCCCGCCATCTCCCTGACCACGGGGACCATCAGGTCGCACACCGAGCGGAGCCGATCATTCATGGCATCGACGGTAGCGACTCCCGTTGCGTCCCGGCGATCTGTCAACGCGCGTAACACTGCGGTAATAACGGACGAAGGCTCACCACATCACGGTTGCGCATCGCTTCCCTGTGGGGTCTGGCGCGTGATCGACGCCCCATGAAGACTCGCGCTCCAAGGCACGCTCTCACCGGGCCTTAACGAACCATCACAAGCCAAACACACAGCCCAGCGCCACCGCACCACCATCAAGAGCTGCGCCCGACATGGTCGGTCCGCTCCGTCGACCCGGGCGGACGGCCAGGCGAAGCCGGCCACCGCCGGCAGGGGGATGCACGAGGAGACATGACAGCACCGCTGCACGACACCGCTGAGACGGCCGTCGCCGACGTCGCCGCCGAGATACCCGCGAAGGCGATCGAGGGGCGTTCGCCCGGGCGTATCGCATGGATGCGCCTCAAGCGCGACAAAGTGGCGCTGGCGGGCGGCGCGATCGTCGTCCTCCTCATCCTGGTCGCGATCTTCGCCCCCCTGATCGTCAAGCTGCTGGGGCACCCGCCGAACGAGCTCCACGAGGACCAGATCGACCCGCTGTTCGGCACGCCGCTCGGGAAGTGGGGCGGCATCAACTCCGACTTCCTCTTCGGTGTTGAGCCCGTCAACGGCCGCGACGTCTTCAGCCGGGTCGTCTACGGCGCGCAGATCTCGCTCCTGGTCGCCTTCCTCTCCGCCTTCGTGGCGGTGGCACTCGGCACCGTTCTGGGCATCATGGCCGGCTACTTCGGCGGCTGGGTCGACGCCGCGATCAGCCGGGTCATGGACCTCCTCCTGGCCTTCCCCCAGCTGCTCTTCATCATCGCCCTGATCTCCGTGGTCCCGAACTCCATGTGGGGATTCGAGGGGACCGGCGTGCGGATCGGCGTGCTGGTGGTGGTCATCGGCTTCTTCGGCTGGCCGTACATCGGGCGCATCGTCCGCGGCCAGACCCTCAGCCTCCGCGAGCGCGAGTACGTGGACGCGGCCCGCAGCCTGGGCGCCGGCCGCGCCTACATCCTCTTCCGCGAGCTGCTGCCCAACCTCATCGCGCCGATCACCGTCTACTCGACGCTGATGATCCCGACGAACGTCCTCACCGAGGCCGCCCTGAGCTTCCTGGGCGTCGGCGTCAAGCCGCCCACCCCCTCGTGGGGCGAGATGCTCTCGACCGCGGTCCGCACCTACGAGGACGACCCGATCTTCATGCTCATCCCGGGCCTGGCGATCTTCATCACCGTTCTGGCCTTCAACCTCTTCGGCGACGGCGTGCGTGACGCGCTCGACCCGAAGGGCAATCGCTGAAACCCACCAGTACCGCCCCTGCCGCAATGTGTCAGGAGGCTATCCCCAGACGGCACCGCGGCTGAGCGCCGCGGGCCGCGAATCACGGAGGTTGCGAGAAAAGTGACATCCCAGCGCTCAACGAAGCGAAGGCTGGCCGTAGGGACGGGCCTGGTGGTCGCGACCCTGCTGTCCACCGCCGCGTGCGGCGGCGGCGGTGGCAAGTCCGACGACGACGGTGCCGCCAAGGCCGCGGGCTTCAACGCCGCTCTCAAGGGAGTCGCCAACGCCTCGGACAAGAAGGGCGGCACCCTGAAGTACATCGGCACGCAGGACGCCGACTTCTGGGACCCCACGCGCGGTTACTACGGCTTCATGTGGGACTTCTCCCGCTACTACGCCCGTCAGCTGGTGACCTACGCTCCCAAGCCGGGTGCCGGCAGCACCGAGCTCGTTCCCGACCTGGCCACCTCCACCGGTGAAGTCTCCGCCGACGGCAAGACCTACACCTTCAAGCTGAAGGACGGCATCACCTGGGAGGACGGATCCGAGATCACCTCCAAGGACATCAAGTACGGCATCGAGCGCATATGGGCGCAGGATGTCCTGTCCGGTGGTCCGATCTACCTCCAGCAGGTGCTCGACCCCAAGGGTGAGTACAAGGGTCCCTACAAGGACACCACCCCGGACAAGCTGGGTCTGAAGGCGATCGAGACGCCCGACGACAAGACCATCGTCTTCAAGCTGCCCAAGGCCAACGGTGACTTCCTGCAGATGCTGGCGCTGCCCAGCGGCTCGCCGGTGAAGGCGTCGATGGACACCAAGGCGAAGTACACGCTGAAGCCGTTCTCCTCGGGCCCGTACAAGTTCAAGTCGTACACCCCGAACAAGTCCATGACCCTGGTCCGCAACGACGAGTGGAAGCAGTCCTCGGACGAGGTCCGCAAGGCGCTGCCGAACGAGATCACCGTCACGTTCACCACGAACGCGGACGACATGGACAAGCGCCTGATGAAGGGCGACTACGACCTCGACATCAACGCCACGGGCATCGGCCAGGCCGCCCGCTCCGAGGCGCTGAAGCAGCACAAGGACAACCTGGACAACGGTCAGACCGGCTTCATCCGCTACGCGGTCTTCCCGCAGACGGTCAAGCCGTTCGACAACATCCACTGCCGCAAGGCCGCCATCTACGCGGCCGACCACAAGTCCCTGCAGACCGCCCGCGGCGGCCCGCAGGCCGGTGGTGACATCGCCCCGAACATGCTCCCGCTGAGCATCAAGGGCGCGGACGGCAAGTACGACCCGTACGGTCTGCTCACCGACACCACGGGCAACCTGGACAAGGCCAAGGAAGAGCTGAAGGCCTGCGGCAAGCCGACCGGCTTCAAGACCGTCATCGCGGTCCGCAACAACAAGCCCGTCGAGGTCGCGACCGCCGTCTCCCTGCAGGCGTCCCTGAAGCGGGTCGGCATCGAGGCCGACATCGACCAGTTCGACGGCGCCCAGACCTCCGGCATCATCGGTGCCCCGAAGGTGGTCAAGCAGAAGGGCTACGGCATCATCATCATGGGCTGGGGCGCGGACTTCCCGTCCGGGCAGGGCTTCTCCCAGCCGCTGGTGGACGGTCGCTTCATCCTGGAGAGCGGCAACAACAACTTCTCCGAGCTGAACGACCCCGAGGTCAACAAGCTGTTCGACCAGGCGATCGCCGAGACCGACCCGGTCAAGGCCGGCGAGATCTACAAGCAGATGAACCAGAAGGTCTCCGAGGCCGCCGTCTACCTGCCCTTCGTCTACGACAAGACGATCACCTGGCGCAGCAGCCGGCTCACCAACGCGTACGTCGCGGACGCCTACAACGGCCGCTACGACTACGTGAACCTCGGCGTCGTCAAGTAAACCCGTACCGACAAGAGTTCGAGTGCCACACCCGCTAGGCACGAAGGGCAGGTGATGGCCGCGTGCGGCGGCCCGGGGACCCCCCACCCGAAGGGGTCCCCGGGTCGTCCGCCGGGCCGAGCGCAGTGCTTGCATATCTGATCCGGCGACTGTTCGCTGTCGTCGTCATGCTGCTGGTCATCTCATTGGTGACCTTCGGGATCTTCTTCCTGTTCCCCAAGCTGACCGGGACGGACCCCGCCACCTATTTCGTCGGCAAGCAGTCCGACCCCGCGTCCATCGAGGGCATCAGGCAGAAGATGGGTCTGGCAGACCCCATCCTCGTCCAGTACGGAAAGTTCGTGCTGGGTCTGGTGGCCGGGCGTGACTACGCCAACGGCGGTGACGTCACGCACTGCGCGGCACCCTGCTTCGGCTACTCCTTCAAGACCGAGCAGGAGGTGTGGCCGCTGCTGATGGACTGGTTCCCGGTCACCCTCTCGCTCGCGGCCGGCGCCGTGGTCCTGTGGGTCCTCGGCGGTCTCGCCACCGGCGTCGTCTCCGCGCTCAAGCGCGGCAGCGTCTGGGACCGTTCGGCCATGGGCATCGCCCTCGCCGGCGTCTCGCTCCCGGTCTACTTCACCGGTGTCCTCTCCCTCGCGATCTTCGTGTACGGACTCAACTGGATCGACGGCCAGTACGTCGACTTCTCCGAGAGCCCGACGAAGTGGTTCGGCGGACTGATCCTGCCCTGGATCACGCTCGCCTTCCTCTACGCGGCCATGTACGCGCGGCTCACCCGCGCCACCATGCTCGAGGTGCTGGGCGAGGACTACATCCGCACCGCGCGGGCCAAGGGCCTGCGCGAACCGGTGGTCATCGGCAAGCACGCCATGCGCTCCACGATGACCCCCATCCTGACCATCCTCGGCATGGACCTCGGCGCCCTCTTCGGCGGCGCGGTCCTCACCGAGAGCACGTTCAACCTGCACGGCCTCGGCTACAACGCGGTGAAGGCGATCAGCGACCACGACCTGCCGGTGATCCTCGGCGTCACCCTGCTCGCCGCCTTCTTCGTGGTCTTCGCCAACCTGGTGGTGGACCTGCTGTACGCCGTCGTCGACCCGCGAGTGAGGCTCTCATGACGGACCTCCCCATCCAGAAGACCGACTCCGCGGCGGAGTCCGCGCCGAACGAGCCGGTCTCCGGGACGTCGCAGAAGCCCACGGCGTTCCTCGAGGTGCGCGACCTCAAGGTGCACTTCCCGACCGACGACGGCCTGGTGAAGTCCGTCGACGGCCTGTCCTTCTCGCTGGAGAAGGGCAAGACCCTCGGCATCGTCGGGGAGTCCGGCTCCGGCAAGTCCGTCACGTCCCTCGCCATCATGGGCCTGCACCGGGCCGGCCAGTACGGCCGGAGCAAGGCGCGGATGTCCGGCGAGATCTGGCTGGACGGCAAGGAACTGGTCTCGGCCGACCCGGACGAGGTGCGGCGGCTCCGCGGCAAGGACGTCGCGATGATCTTCCAGGACCCGCTGTCCGCGATGCACCCCTACTTCACCATCGGCGCGCAGATCGTCGAGGCGTACCGGGTGCACCACGACGTGTCCAAGGCCGTCGCCCGCAAGCGCGCGGTCGAGATGCTCGACCGGGTCGGCATCCCGCAGCCCGACAAGCGCGTCGACGACTACCCGCACCAGTTCTCGGGCGGCATGCGGCAGCGCGCGATGATCGCGATGGCGCTGTCCAACAACCCCGACCTGCTCATCGCGGACGAGCCGACCACCGCGCTCGACGTGACCGTGCAGGCGCAGATCCTGGACCTCATCCGGGACCTGCAGAAGGAGTTCGGTTCGGCCGTCATCATCATCACCCACGACCTGGGCGTCGTCGCCGAACTGGCCGACGACATCCTGGTGATGTACGGCGGCCGCTGCATCGAGCGCGGCCGGGCCGACAAGGTCTTCTACGAGCCGCAGCACCCCTACACCTGGGGCCTGCTGGGCTCGATGCCCCGCCTGGACCGCGAGCGCACCGAGCGGCTCAACCCCGTCAAGGGATCGCCGCCCAGCCTCATCAACGTGCCGTCCGGCTGCGCCTTCCACCCGCGCTGCCCGTACGCGGAGCTCACCGGCGGCGCCAGCAAGACCGTCGTACCGGAGCTGCGCGAGGCGGGCGGCGGTCACCACGCCGCGTGCCACCTGAGCACGGCGGACCGGGAGCGCATCTGGACCGAAGAGATTGCGCCGAAGCTGTGAAAGGCCAGGAGATGACGATCCCCCAGCAGACGACCGCCGACGGGTCGGATGCGCTGCTCAAGGTGAGCGGCCTGGTCAAGCACTTCCCGATCACCAAGGGTCTGCTGCGCCGTCAGGTCGGCGCGGTCAAGGCGGTCGACGGCATCGACTTCCATGTGCGTCCCGGGGAGACCCTGGGCGTGGTCGGCGAGTCCGGCTGCGGCAAGTCGACCATGGGCCGGCTGATCACCCGGCTGATGGAGCCGACCGGCGGCACGATCGAGTTCGAGGGCCAGGACATCACGCACCTGGGCACCGCGGGCATGCGCCCGCTCCGCCGCGACGTGCAGATGATCTTCCAGGACCCGTACTCCTCGCTCAACCCGCGGCACACGGTCGGCTCGATCGTCAGCGCGCCCTTCAAGCTGCAGAAGGTGCAGACGGAGAGCGGCATCAAGAAGGAGGTGCAGAACCTCCTGGAGCTGGTCGGCCTCAACCCCGAGCACTACAACCGCTATCCGCACGAGTTCTCCGGCGGCCAGCGGCAGCGCATCGGCATCGCCCGGGCCTTGGCGCTCAAGCCCAAGCTCGTGGTGGCGGACGAGCCGGTGTCGGCGCTGGACGTCTCCATCCAGGCCCAGGTGGTCAACCTCCTGGACGACCTGCAGAGCGAGCTCGGCCTGACGTACGTGATCATCGCGCACGACCTGTCGGTCATCCGGCACGTGTCGGACCGCATCGCGGTGATGTACCTCGGCAAGATCGTGGAGATCGCCGACCGCGAGTCCCTCTACACCAAGCCGATGCACCCGTACACCAACGCGCTGCTCTCCGCGGTGCCGGTGCCGGACCCGAAGCGGCGTGCCAAGCGCGAGCGGATCCTGCTGACCGGCGACGTCCCGTCGCCGATCGCGCCTCCGCCGGGCTGCCGCTTCCACACCCGCTGCTGGAAGGCGACCGAGGTCTGCAAGACCACGGAGCCCCCGCTGGCCACCCTGGCCACCGGGCACCAGGTGGCCTGCCACCACCCGGAGAACACCGGCGGCGACTCCGACGGCGGCACGGCCGTGAAGACGGCCGCAAAGGAGTAGTCCCGCGCCCGGCACAATGAGGCCGGTGCAAACCGAACTGTTCAGCCACTCCGTCCAGCATGTGCTCGACCTCGTCGGAATCTTCGTCTTCGCGATCTCCGGCGCGCTGCTCGCCGTACGCAAGAACTACGACGTCTTCGGCATGGCGGTGCTCGCAGAGGTCACCGCGCTGGGCGGAGGGCTGATCAGGGATCTGATCATCGGGGCGGTCCCGCCGGCCGCCTTCACGGACCTCGGCTACTTCCTGACCCCGCTGATCGCCACCGTGGTGGTCTTCTTCCTGCACCCCCAGGTCGAGCGGATCAACAGCGCCATCAGCGTCTTCGACGCCGCCGGCCTCGGCCTCTTCTGCGTCGCCGGCACCACCAAGGCCTACGACTACGGCCTCAACCTCACCGCCTCCGCCACGCTGGGGCTCGCCACCGCCGTCGGCGGCGGTGTGCTGCGCGACCTGCTCGGCAACGAGGCGCCCTCCCTGCTGCGCTGGGACCGCGATCTGTACGCGGTGCCGGCGATCGCCGGGGCCGGCATCGTCGTGGTGCTCATCAAGTTCCAGGCCCTGACCACGGGCACCGGGGTCCTCGCCGTCATCACGGCCTTCGTCCTGCGGCTGCTGGCCATGCGCTACCACTGGCGCGCGCCGCGCGCCTGGCACCGGCGCACCACCGCGGCGGAGGATCTCCAGCTCTGAAGGGACCGGGACGGCCCCGCGAGCGCCCCGGGGCCGCCCCGCGCACGGCGCGAGGCCCTGGGGGACGGGACGGAGCGGCGGCGCCCGTAGAATCACGCTCATCATGGCCTACCTCGACCACGCCGCCACGACCCCGATGCTGCCGGAAGCCGTCGAGGCGATGACCGCGCACCTCGCCGTCACCGGCAACGCCTCGTCCCTCCACGCGGCCGGCCGCCGGGCCAGGCGCACGGTGGAGGAGTCCAGGGAGTCCCTGGCCGCGGCGCTCGGCGCCCGCCCCAGCGAGATCGTCTTCACCGGCGGCGGCACCGAGGCCGACAACCTCGCGGTCAAGGGCCTGTACTGGGCCCGCCGCGACGCCGACCCCCGCCGCAACCGGGTCCTCGCCAGCCCCGTGGAGCACCACGCCGTCCTGGACGCCGTCGACTGGCTCGCCGAGCACGAGGGCGCCCGGGTCGAATGGCTCCCGGTCGACGCGTACGGGCGGGTCCACCCCGAGGCCCTGCGCGAGGCCATCGCCCGCGACCCCGGCGATGTGGCCCTCGCCACGGTGATGTGGGCCAACAACGAGGTCGGCACCGTCATGCCGATCGCGGAACTCAGCGCGGTGGCACGGGAGTTCGAGGTACCGCTGCACTCCGACGCGGTGCAGGCCCTGGGCCAGGCCGAGGTCGACTTCGCGGCTTCCGGGCTCGACGCCATGACCGTCACCGGGCACAAGGTCGGCGGCCCTTACGGGGTCGGGGCGCTGGTGCTGCGGCGCGAGATCGGGCCGGTCCCGATCCTGCACGGCGGCGGCCAGGAGCGCGGCGTACGCTCCGGCACGCTGGACGTCCCCGCGGTGGCCGCCTTCGCCGTCGCCGGCGCGCTCGCCGCCGAACGGCACGAGGACTTCGCGCGCGAGATCGGCGCCCTGCGCGACGACCTGGTCACCCGGGTCCGCGCGGCCGTCCCCGAGGCCATCCTCAACGGCGACCCGGCCCCCGGAGGCCGCCTCCCCGCCAGCGCCCACTTCTCCTTCCCCGGGTGCGAGGGGGACTCCCTGCTGATGCTGCTCGACGCCCAGGGCATCGAGTGCTCCACCGGTTCCGCGTGCACCGCCGGCGTCCCCCAGCCGAGCCACGTCCTGCTCGCCATGGGCGCCGACCCCGACCTCGCCCGGGGCTCCCTGCGGTTCTCCCTCGGCCACACCTCCACGGCGGAGGACGTCGAGGTCCTCGGCGAGGCGATCGGCCCCGCCGTCGCCCGTGCCCGCAGCGCCGGCCTGATGTAGCCCCCGCGGCCACGCGCGGGCGCGCTGGCGGGTCCGGGTGCCTCCTGTGGGCGTTGGCGGTCCGCCCCGCGTCCACCCAACGCTCGACGGCAACGGGCGGGCGGGTGGGCGACAGCCCGCCGCAGGCGCAGTGGTCCCGCACGCGCCCACGCACCCGCGCTCGCGACGACCGGCCCGGCGAGGGGAACCGCGCTCGCGGCGACTTGCCCCGTGAGGGGCGCAGCGGTCCCGCTCCCGCCCACGCACCCGCGCTCGCGACGACCGGCCCGGCGAGCGGCACCGTACTCGCGGCGACTTGCCCCGTGAGGGGCGCAGCGGTCCCGCTCCCGCCCACGCACCCGCGCTCGCGACGACCGGCCCGGCGAGGGGCACCGTACTCGCGGCGACTTGCCCCGTGAGGGGCGCCGCGGTCCCGTACCTGCTCAGGTACCCGCACGACGGGCCGCCCGGCGAGGGGCACCGTACTCGCGGCGACTTGCCCCGTGAGGGGCGCAGCGGGCCCGCACCCGCCCACGCACCCGCACGCACGACGCGCCGCCCCGCGAGGCGAACCGCACTCGCGACGACCGGCCCCGCGGGACACCCCGGGCGCACCGTACTCTTGGAGGCGCTATGACTGACTTCCCCGGTGCACCCACAGGCCCTGGCGACGGCCGTCGCCTCCGCGTGCTCGCCGCGATGAGCGGTGGCGTCGACTCGGCCGTGGCGGCCGCCCGCGCCGCCGAAGCGGGGCACGACGTCACGGGCGTGCACCTCGCCCTCTCCGCGAACCCGCAGTCGTTCCGCACCGGGGCCCGCGGCTGCTGCACGATCGAGGACAGCCACGACGCCCGCCGCGCCGCCGACGTGATCGGCATCCCCTTCTACATCTGGGATCTGGCCGACCGCTTCCGCGCGGACGTCGTGGACGACTTCGTCGCTGAGTACGCGGCCGGGCGGACGCCGAACCCCTGCCTGCGCTGCAACGAGAAGATCAAGTTCGCCGCGCTGCTCGACAAGGCGATCGCCCTCGGCTTCGACGCCGTGTGCACCGGCCACTACGCCACCGTCGTGGTGAACCCCGACGGCACCCGCGAACTGCACCGCGCCTCCGACGCGGCCAAGGACCAGTCGTACGTGCTCGGCGTCCTCGACGAGCGGCAGCTGGCGCACGCCATGTTCCCGCTCGGGGACACGCTCACCACCAAGGACGAGATCCGGGCCGAGGCGGCCCGGCGCGGCCTGTCCGTGGCGAAGAAGCCGGACAGCCACGACATCTGCTTCATCGCCGACGGCGACACGCAGGGCTTCCTCGAGCAGCGCCTCGGCACCGCCGAGGGCGACATCCTCGACGAGGACGGCAACCGCCTGGGCTCCCACTCCGGCGCGTACGGGTACACCGTCGGCCAGCGCAAGGGCCTGCGCCTGGGCGTGCCCGCCGCGGACGGCAAGCCGCGCTATGTGCTCGACATCTCGCCGGTGAACAACACGGTGACCGTCGGTCCGGCCGAGGCCCTGGACGTCACGGCGCTGACCGCCATTCGCCCGCGCTGGTGCGGCACCGCGCCCGACGGCGCCGGGGAGCGCGCGTACACCGCGCAGCTGCGCGCGCACGGCGACGACGTGCCCGTCACCGCCGAACTGGTCGGCGGCGAGCTGCACGTCCGCTTCACCGGCGGAGCCGTCCGCGGTGTCGCGCCCGGCCAGGCGGTCGTGCTGTACGACGGCACCCGCGTCGTCGGCTCGGCGACGATCGCCACGACCGAGCGCGCCGGCCGCGTGTCGGCGAGCGCCTGAGCGCCCGACGGCGAATACCCGGCCGGCGAGCGCCTGACCGGCCCCGTTCCGCGGTACGGCGGCGTCCACGGCGCGTGCGGTATCCCCGGCGCGGGGCCGCGGCCCCGTACGGAAGACTGGCCCGTATGAACATCTGCGTCTTCCTCTCCGCCGCCGACCTCGAGCCCCGCTACACCGAACCCGCCCGCCAGTTCGCCGAGTTGATCGGCAAGGGCGGCCACACCCTGGTGTGGGGCGGCTCGGACGTGGGCCTGATGAAGGTCATGGCGGACGGGGTGCAGGAGCACGGCGGGCGCCTGGTCGGGGTCTCGGTGGAGTTCCTGGCGGCCAAGGCCCGCAAGGGCGCCGACGAGATGGTGATCGCGGCCGACCTCGCCGAGCGCAAGGCGGAGCTGCTGGCCCGCGCGGACGCCGTCGTGGTCATGGTGGGCGGCACCGGCACCCTGGACGAGGCGACCGAGATCCTGGAGCTGAAGAAGCACGGGCTGCACACCAAGCCAGTCGTCCTGCTCAACACGGCGGGCTTCTACGACGGGCTCAGGGAGCAGTTCCGGCGGATGGACGAGGAGGGCTTCCTGCCGCTGCCCCTCGCCGAGCTGGTGTTCTTCGCCGAGGACGGCGCCTCGGCGCTGGCCTACCTGGAGGAGAACGCCGGCATCGTCTGAGCCGGAGGGGATGGCAGCATGGCCCCATGTCGATTCACCTGATCACCGGCGCGGGCTCCGGCATCGGCGCCGTCGTGGCGCAGCGCCTCCTCGACCGTGGCGACGAACTGTGGCTGCTGGCCCGCAACGCCGGACGCGCCAAGGAGCTGGCCGACCGCTTCCCGGGCGCGCACACCCTCGTCGGGGACCTCGCGGAGCCGGAGCGCCTGTCCTGGGCGCTGGGCCACCAGACGCCGCCGGACCGGCTGGACTCCCTGCTGCACATCGCGGGCGTCGTGGACCTGGGGCAGGTCGGCGAACTGACCCCGAAGACCTGGAACCGGACGCTGGCCGCCAACCTCGTCGCCCCCGCCGAGCTGACCCGTCTGGTCCTGCCCCAACTGCGGCTCTCCCGCGGTCATGTGGTCTTCGTCAACTCCGGCGCCGGGCTCAACGCGCACGCCGAGTGGGGCGCCTACGCGGCCAGCAAGCACGGCCTCAAGGCGCTCGCCGACTCCCTGCGCCAGGAGGAGCACGGCAACGGGGTGCGGGTCACCTCCGTCTATCCCGGCCGCACCGCGACACCGATGCAGGCCAAGGTGCACCAGCAGGAGGGCAAGGCGTACGACCCCGCGCGCTGGATCACGCCCGAGTCGGTGGCCACGGCGATTCTGACGGCGATCGACCTGCCCCGGGACGCCGAGATCAACGACCTGACGATCCGGCCGGGAGCCTGACCGGCGCGCCGTCGTAGGCTGCACCGGTGAGTACGGACGGTACCGAAGCGAATTTCCGGCTGCCCGCGGGGGCGGCCACCGGTGTGGGGTCCATGCCGGGCGGTGACGCGCGCGAGGCGGCGCGGACGGCGACGGGGGCGCTGGAGGCGCTGCCGTTCCTGCCGGAACTGCCCGCGCGCGGGCCCGGCGCCGACATGATCGGCCGCACGCTCGGCATGCTTGTCGAGCTGTACGCGCGGGTCGAGCCCAGCGGGTGGCGGTTCGGCGACCGGCCGGGCCGCGACACCCGCCGGGCCAGGGCCTGGCTGGGGGAGGACCTGGACGCCCTGGAGGAGTTCACCCAGGGCTACGAGGGCCCGCTGAAGATCCAGGCGGTCGGGCCGTGGACGCTCGCGGCCTCGGTCGAGCTCAAGAACGGGGAGGCGGCGCTCTCCGACCCCGGCGCCTGCCGCGACCTGGCCGCCTCGCTCGGCGAGGGACTGCGGCTGCACCTGGAGGACGTCCGCCGGCGGATCCCGGGTGCGAGGCCCGTGCTGCAACTGGACGAGCCCTCGCTCACCGCCGTGCTCCAGGGCCGGGTCAGGACCGCCAGCGGCTACCGCACGCACCGCGCGGTGGACCGGGGTGTCGTCGAGGGCGCGCTGCGGGACGTCATGGCGGCCGTGGGCGGTGTGGGGGGCGTGCCGGTGATCGCGCACTCCTGCGCGCCGGAGGTGCCCTTCGCACTGCTGCGGCGGGCCGGGGTGGCGGGCGTGTCGTTCGATTTCTCGCTGCTCACGGAACGTGACTGGGACGCCTTCGGTGAGGCGGCCGAGGCGGGAACCGCGCTCTTCACGGGTGTCGTCCCGGGCACTGACGCCCCATTGTCGGACCCTGCCGGTAGCGTCAGTGGTGTTCGGGCGCTGTGGCGCAGGCTGGGGCTGTCCCCGGGGGATCTGGGCACCTCCGTGGCGGTGACCCCCGCCTGCGGTCTGGCGGGGGCCTCGCCGGCCTATGCCCGTGCCGCTCTCGTGCACTGCGCGAAGGCGGCACGCTCGCTCGTCGACAACCCTGAGTGAGGCCCGAGCAGGCCCGAGTGAAGCCTGAGTGAGGAAGGACGAGTACGTGGACACCTCCGCGATCCCCGAGGGCGCAAGGAACGAGGACGTGCCGGCCGAGGCGCGCGAGCTGCACGCGTCCCTGGCCGAACAGGTCGAGGAGCACCGCTTCCGCTACTACGTCAAGGACCAGCCGGTCATCAGCGACTCCGACTTCGACAGGCTGCTGCGCCGGCTGGAGGCGCTGGAGGACGAGCACCCCTCGCTGCGTACACCGGACTCGCCGACCCAGAAGGTCGCGGGCGCGTATGCGACGGGGTTCACCTCCGTCGAGCACCGCGAGCGCATGCTCTCCCTCGACAACGCCTTCACCGAGGAGGAGCTGAACGCCTGGGCCGAACGCCTCGCCGGGGAGCTGGGCCCCCCGGCGGGCGAGGGCGGCACCTACCACTTCCTGTGCGAGCTGAAGGTGGACGGCCTCGCCGTCAACCTCACGTACGAGAACGGCCGTCTGGTGCGCGGCGCCACACGCGGTGACGGCCGCACCGGCGAGGACATCACCCCCAACGTCCGCACGATCGCCGAGATCCCGGACCGGCTGGCGGGGAAGCGCGTCCCGGCCCTGGTCGAGATCCGCGGCGAGGTCTTCTTCCCCATGGAGAAGTTCGAGGAGCTCAACGCCCGCCTGGTCGAGGCCGGCGACAAGCCCTTCGCCAACCCGCGCAACGCCGCCGCCGGCTCCCTGCGCCAGAAGGACCCCCGGGTCACCGCGAGCCGTCCGCTGCACATGGTGGTGCACGGCATCGGGGCCCGAGAGGGCTTCACCATCGACTGCCAGTCCCACGCCTACGAGCTGCTGCACGAGTGGGGTCTGCCGACCACCCGGTACGCCCGCGTGGTCGGCACGCTCGCCGAGGTCAAGGAGGCCATCGCCTACTACGGCGAGCACCGCCACGACGTCGAGCACGAGATCGACGGCATCGTCGTCAAGGTGGACGAGATCCCGCTGCAGGGCCGGCTCGGCTCCACCGCCCGCGCGCCGCGCTGGGCCATCGCGTGGAAGTACGCGCCGGAGGAGGTCAACACCAAGCTGGTCGACATCCGGGTCGGGGTCGGGCGCACGGGCCGGGTGACCCCGTACGCGGTGGTCGAGCCGGTCACGGTGGCCGGCTCCGAGGTCGAGTTCGCCACCCTGCACAACCAGGACGTGGTCAAGGCCAAGGGCGTGCTGATCGGCGACACCGTCGTGCTGCGCAAGGCCGGTGACGTCATCCCGGAGATCCTCGGCCCGGTCGTGGACCTGCGGGACGGCGGCGAGCGCGAGTTCGTCATGCCCGCGCAGTGCCCCGAGTGCGGCACCCCGCTGCGGCCGATGAAGGAGGGCGACATCGACCTCCGCTGCCCGAACGCGCGCTCCTGCCCGGCGCAGCTGCGGGAACGGCTGTTCTATCTGGCCGGTCGCAAGTGCCTGGACATCGAGAACTTCGGCTACGTCGCCGCGGCCGCGCTGACCCGGCCGCTGGAGCCCGCCGACCCTCCGCTGCGCGACGAGGGCGACCTGTTCGATCTCACGCCGGAGGAGCTGCTGCCCATCCGCGCCCATGTCCTCGACCAGAACAGCGGCCTGCCCAAACGCGACCCGGAGACCGGCGAGGAGAAGGTCGTCTCGGTCTTCGCCAACCAGCAGGGCGAGCTGAAGAAGAACGCCGTGGCCATGCTGGAGAACATCCAGAAGGCCAAGGAGCAGCCGCTCGCCCGGATCATCGCCGGTCTGTCGATCCGTCACGTCGGCCCCGTCGCCGCCGAGGCGCTCGCCCGCGAGTTCCGCGACCTGGAGGCCATCTTCGCCGCCGACGAGGAGCGCCTGGCCGGCGTCGACGGCGTCGGCGGCATCATCGCCGCCTCCCTCAAGCAGTGGTACGAGGAGGAGTGGCACCGCGAGATCCTGCGCAAGTGGAAGGCGGCCGGGGTCCGTTTCACCGAGGAGGGTTCCGAGGAGGGACCGCGTCCGCTGGAGGGCCTCACCGTCGTCGTCACCGGCACCCTCGCCACCCACACCCGGGACGGCGCGAAGGAGGCGCTCGTGAGCCGCGGGGCCAAGGTCACCGGTTCGGTCTCCAAGAAGACCGACTTCGTGGTCGTCGGCGACAGCCCGGGCTCCAAGTACGACAAGGCGGTGCAGCTGAAGGTGCCCATCCTGGACGAGGACGGCTTCGCCGTCCTGCTGGAACAGGGCGCCGACGCGGCGCGGGGGGCCGCCGTGAACCCCGAGAGCTGACTGCCCATCATCACCCTTTCGGCCCATAACGGAACGATCCGGGAGGGTGGGATGCATTCGGGCAACAGCAGCCGATCGGTGCCCGTGACAGCCTTTCGCGGCCTACTGTTGAGAGGCGCGCCTTCCGGGCATAGGCCCTCCAGCAGCCCGGCGGTCAATGCCGCGGGCAAGGGCGTGTGGTGGAACGGCACACGCGGCTGCGAGAGGGTACGGGCATGGAACCGACGGACAGCGCCGGACCGGCGCAGCGCCTGCTCGGGCCGGCCGCGCCGGTGCTGCCCGCGGCGGCACTCAGGTACGCCGTCGTGGGGGCGGCCGCGGCGGCCCTGGTCGTGGGCGTCGTCCGGATACTCGTGGACGGCAACGCCTTCTTCCCCGGCGGTGACGTCGGCTGGGCGTTCGCGGTGCTCACCGGCATCATCGTCGGCCACCTGGTCGCCATGGGCCGGGACCGCTGGTGGGGCGGCACCGGCTCCGGAGCCGCCCTGACCCTGGCGATGCTGCTGCTCTACGGCTGGGTGCCCGCGGTGCTGGTCAGCCTGGCCGTCGTCGTGCTGGTCGGCGCGGCCCGCCGGCACCGCTGGCGGGAGGCGCTGCTGCACGGCGCCGTGGACATCCTCGGCATCGGCGCGGCCTCTCTCGCGCTGTCCGCCTTCGGCAACCACCCGTCCGTCGAACAGCCCTGGCAACCCGCCACTTGGGGGATGGCCGCCATCCCCGCGGTCCTCGCCGCCGCACTCGGTTACCTGGCTGCGACCCGTACGCTCCTGTGGTATGCGATCGTGCCGCGCGCCGGGGCGCTGCCCACCGTGGCCCGCACCGCCCTCATACGCCAGGGCTTCGTCGGCGTCGCACTCCTCGGCATCTCCCCGCTGATCATCATCGTCGCGGCCGATCTGCCCCTGCTGCTGCCGCTGTTCGCCGTGCCCCTGATCGCGCTCGACTCCACGCTCTGGATCGCCCACGCCCGCGCCGAGGAGCAACTGCGCGACCCGCTCACCGGACTGCCCAATCGTCAGTGGCTGCTTGAGCGCACCTGGACCGCGCTCGACGACGCCGCCCGCAGCGGCGAGCGGGCCGCCCTGGTCCTGATCGACCTCGACAAGTTCCGCTCCGTCAACGACACCCTCGGCCACATGGCCGGCGACCGGCTGCTGCTGCAGATCGCCGACCGCCTGCGACTCGCCCTGCCGCGGGGCGCCGAGGTCGCCCGGCTCGGCGGCGACGAGTTCGCCGTCCTGCTCCCCACCTGCGACTCGCCGACCCGTGCCCAGCGCATCGCCAGGGCCCTGGTCGCCGCGCTGAGTTCGCCGTTGAGTCTCGACGGCCTGACCCTGGTCCTCGAGGCCAGCGCCGGGGTGGCCGTCTTCCCCGATCACGCCGACGACGCCGAGGGCCTGCTGCGCCGCGCCGACGTCGCGATGTACCAGGCGAAACGCGACCGCAGCGGGGTCGAGGTCTACGAGTCCTCCCGCGACGGCAACACCCCCGACCGCCTCGGCCTGCTCGGCGATCTGCGCCGGGCCCTGGACCGCGGCGAGGTCGAGCTGCACTACCAGCCGAAGGTCCGGTTCGACGGTCAGGTCGCCGGCCTGGAGGCGCTCGTCCGCTGGGTGCACCCCGAGCGGGGCCGGGTGAGCCCGGAGGAGTTCATCGCCATCGCGGAGACCTCGGGACTGATGCCGCAGCTCACCGAGTACGTGCTGGAGACCGCCCTCGGGCAGGTCGCGCGCTGGCGGGCGATGGGTCTGGACGTCCCCGTGGCGGTCAACGTCTCCCCGCGCGACGTCCACTCGCCCGGCTTCGCCGGAGCCGTCGCGGCGCGGCTGGCCCGGCACGGGGTCCCGCCGGGGGCGCTGCAGCTGGAGATCACCGAGCATGTGCTGCTGGAGGACCCGCAGCGCGCCGCCGACACGATGGCCGGGTTGACCGGACACGGGGTGAAGATGTCGCTGGACGACTTCGGCACCGGCTACTCCTCACTGGTGCATCTGCGGCGGCTGCCGGTCAGCGAGCTGAAGATCGACCGCTCGTTCGTCGCGCGGCTGTCCGTCGACGCCGAGGACGCGGAGATCGTGCGCTGCACGGTCGACCTCGCCCACTCGCTCGGCCTCCTCGTCGTCGCGGAGGGCGTCGAGGACGACGAAACGTGGGAGCGTCTGCGGGACCTCGGCTGCGACGCGATCCAGGGCTGGCTCGTCGCCGCCGCGATGCCCCCGGAGGAGACCACGGCCTGGCTGCGGCTGCGCGGCCGGGCGGGATGGCGCCGCCCGGCGGAGCTGGAGGCCGCCAAGGAGCGGGCCGCCGTGCCCGACGCGCAGTAACGTTTGGGGGCCCCCGACCTGCGGAGCCCGCTCCACCGGGCGCCCCGTCGGACCCGGCCGGTTGCGCCGGTGTGCCCCGCCCGGTGCGGCGCGCGGCGGCGGGAATCGGGACCGTCCGAGCGCCCGGCGGCCACGTGCGCGCCCCACCGGCCCCACCCACCCCGGCACCTCCCGCACCCGCCGCCGGCACCTCCCGGCGGCGCGAAGCGCAAACCGTTTCGCCCCCGGGGCGCCCGCGCCCATAGGATTGGGCGCGAAAAGACCAAACTCACCCCCAGAGGATCGCTGCATGCCAGGCATCACGCGCGAGGAGGTCGCCCACCTCGGCCGGCTGTCGCGTCTCGAGCTGAAGGACGAAGAGCTCGACCACTTCGCCGGACAGCTCGACGCCATCATCGGCGCGGTCGCCCGCGTCTCCGAGGTGGCCGGCGAGGACGTACCGCCGACCTCCCACCCGCTGCCGCTGACCAATGTCATGCGCCTTGACGAGGTCAGGCCCAGCCTGACCCCGGCGGAGGCGCTGTCCGGCGCCCCCGCCCAGGAGCAGCAGCGCTTCAAGGTGCCGCAGATCCTGGGGGAGGACTGATCACGATGACCGATCTGACCAGGCTCACCGCCGCGGAGACCGCGGCCGCCGTCGCTTCCGGCCAGACCTCCGCCGTCGAGGTCGCCAAGGCCCACCTGGACCGCATCGCGGCCGTCGACGAGAAGGTCCACGCCTTCCTGCACGTCGACACCGAGGGCGCCCTGAAGGCGGCCAAGGCCGTCGACGACAAGCGCGCCGCCGGCGAGAAGCTCGGCCCCCTCGCGGGCGTCCCGCTGGCGCTGAAGGACATCTTCACCACCAAGGGCGTCCCGACGACGGTCGGCTCCAAGATCCTCGAAGGCTGGATCCCGCCGTACGACGCGACGCTGACCGCCCGCCTCAAGCAGGCCGGCATCGTCATCCTCGGCAAGACCAACATGGACGAGTTCGCCATGGGGTCCTCCACCGAGAACAGCGCCTACGGCCCGACCGGGAACCCGTGGGACCTCACCCGCATCCCCGGCGGCTCCGGCGGCGGCTCCTCCGCCGCCCTCGCCTCCTTCCAGGCCCCGCTCGCCATCGGCACCGACACCGGCGGCTCCATCCGCCAGCCGGCCTCCGTGACCGGCACGGTCGGCGTCAAGCCGACCTACGGCGGTGTCTCCCGCTACGGCATGGTGGCCTTCAGCTCCTCCCTGGACCAGGGCGGCCCCTGCGCCCGCACGGTGCTCGACGCGGCGCTGCTGCACGAGGTCATCGCGGGCTACGACCCGATGGACTCCACCTCCATCAACGCGCCGGTCCCGCCGGTCGTGGAGGCCGCGCGCAACGCCGACGTCAAGGGCCTGCGGGTCGGCGTCGTCAAGGAGTTCGCGGGCGAGGGCTACCAGGCCGGCGTCATGGAGCGGTTCAACGAGTCCGTCGAGCTGCTGCGCGAGCTCGGCGCCGAGGTCGTCGAGCTCTCCTGCCCGTCCTTCGAGTACGCGCTCGCCGCGTACTACCTCATCGCGCCCTCCGAGTGCTCGTCCAACCTCGCCCGCTTCGACGGCCTGCGCTACGGCCTGCGGGTCGGCGACGACGGCACCCGCAGCGCCGAGGACGTCACCGCGCTCACCCGCGAGGCCGGCTTCGGCCCCGAGGTCAAGCGCCGCATCATGCTCGGTACGTACGCGCTCAGCTCCGGCTACTACGACGCGTACTACGGCAGCGCCCAGAAGGTCCGCACCCTGATCTCCCGGGACTTCGAGCGCTCCTTCCAGCAGGTCGACGTGGTGATCTCGCCGACCACCCCGACCACCGCGTTCCCCATCGGCGAGCGCGTGGACGACCCCATGGCGATGTACCTCGCCGACCTGTGCACCATCCCGGCCAACCTGGCGGGCAACGCCGCCATGTCCGTGCCCTGCGGCCTCGCGCCCGAGGACGGGCTTCCGGTCGGTCTGCAGATCATCGCCCCGGCCATGGCCGACGACCGCCTCTACCGTGTCGGTGCGGCCGTCGAGGCGGCGTTCACCGCACGCTGGGGCCACCCGCTGCTGGAGGAGGCACCGATCCTGTGAGCAAGATCGAGAAGGCCAAGGGCTTCAAGAAGAGCAAGTCCGGCACCTACCTGTCGATCGGCACGACGCTCTTCGGCGCGGTCGGTGTGGCACGGCAGATGAAGCGGGGCCGCGCGGAGAGCGACACGCTGCTGCTGATCGACGCGGTCGTCAGCGCCGCGGCGATCGCCACCGGTGTCGCCCTGCTGCTCCGCCAGCTGCGCCGGCTCGGCGACGACGACGTGCTGTCATCCTGACGGGGAACTGAGAGGTATCAAGACTGTGACCGTCACGGACCTGGTGTCGTACGAGGACGCGCTCGCGTCCTATGACCCGGTGATGGGCCTCGAGGTCCACGTCGAGCTCGGCACCAAGACGAAGATGTTCTGCGGCTGCTCGACGGCGCTCGGCGCCGAGCCGAACAGCCAGGTGTGCCCGGTGTGCCTGGGGCTGCCCGGCGCGCTGCCGGCCGTCAACGCGACCGGCGTCGAATCCGCGATCAAGATCGGTCTCGCGCTGAACTGCGAGATCGCCGAGTGGTGCCGCTTCGCCCGGAAGAACTACTTCTATCCGGACATGCCGAAGAACTTCCAGACCTCCCAGTACGACGAGCCGATCGCCTTCAACGGCTACCTCGACGTGCAGCTGGAGGACGGCGAGGTCTTCCGCGTGGAGATCGAGCGCGCCCACATGGAGGAGGACACCGGCAAGTCCACGCACGTGGGCGGTGCCACCGGCCGCATCCACGGCGCGTCGCACTCGCTGCTGGACTACAACCGGGCCGGCATCCCGCTGATCGAGATCGTCACCAAGCCGATCGTGGGCGCCGGCGAGCGCGCGCCCGAGGTCGCCAAGGCGTACGTGACCGAGCTCCGCGAGCTGATCAAGGCGCTCGGCGTCTCCGAGGCCCGTATGGAGATGGGCCAGATGCGCTGCGACGTCAACCTGTCGCTGCGCCCCCTCGGCCGGGAGAAGTTCGGCACCCGCAGCGAGACCAAGAACGTCAACTCGCTGCGCAGCGTCGAGCGGGCCGTCCGCTTCGAGATCCAGCGGCACGCGGCCGTGCTCTCCTCGGGCGGCACGATCGTCCAGGAGACCCGGCACTTCCACGAGGACACCGGCTCCACCACCTCCGGTCGCATCAAGGAGGAGGCCGAGGACTACCGGTACTTCCCGGAGCCCGACCTCGTCCCCGTCGCCCCGGCCCGCGAGTGGGTCGAGGAGCTGCGGGCCGGCCTTCCCGAGCTGCCGCGGCTGCGCCGCAAGCGGCTGCAGGAAGGGTGGGGCATCTCCGACCACGAGATGCAGTCGGTGCTCAACGCCGGGGCGATCGACCCGATCGTCGCCACCATCGACGCCGGGGCCGACGCGGCCGCGGCCCGCAAGTGGTGGATGGGCGAGCTGGCCCGCCGCTCCAACGAGGACGGTGTGGAGCTGACCGCGCTGCCCATCACCCCGGCCCAGGTGGCCCGGGTGGCGGCGCTGGTGGCCGAGGGTTCGCTCAACGACAAGCTGGCCCGTCAGGTCATCGAGGGTGTGCTCGACGGCGAGGGCGAGCCGGACGAGGTCGTCGAGAAGCGCGGGCTCAAGGTCGTCTCGGACGAGGGTGCGCTCGGCGCCGCCGTCGACGAGGCCATCGCGGCCAACGCGGCCGTCGCGGACAAGATCCGGGGCGGCAACCTCGCGGCGGCGGGCGCGCTCATCGGTGCCGTCATGAAGATCACCCGCGGCCAGGCCGACGCCAAGCGCGTGCGCGAGCTGGTGCTGGAGAAGCTGGGCGTCCAGGGCTGATCAGGCCGGGACCGCAGGAGGGGACGGCTCCCCCGGGAGCCGTCCCTTCGGCGTTTCCGCAGGTCCGCGGCTTGTAAGGCAGAGATAAATTCCCCACGTGTTGTGTGATTCGGCGCACGAATCCGGCCAACGATCTCTTCTTCCTGGTTCAGTCGGAGACGTACGTGTTGTGTTCTTTGCGGGCTCTTCCTGGGCCTGAAAGATCCGCGCAACCCCAGGGAGAGCAATGGCTGCACTCGCCCGCTGGTGCCTCAACCGCCGTCTCGCCGTCGTCCTGCTCTGGCTCGTCGCCCTCCTCGGTCTGTCCACGGCCGCTCTGGTGGCCGGGTCCGCGTACTCCAACGACTACGACATCAAGGGCACCGACTCCAGCAAGGCCACCGCTCTGCTGAAGGAGGCGTTCCCGGATTCCGCCGGGGACAGCGACACGATCGTCTGGCACACCGACAGCGGCACGGTCGGCGTCGCGTCCGTGCGGGAGCGGCTGTCCGGCACGCTGGAGAAGGTCGCCGAACTCCCCGGGGTCACCTCGGTGACCAGCCCCTACACCACCGAGGGCGCGGGCCAGATCAGCCGGGACGGCCACACCGCCTACGCGACGGTCATGTTCGACAGGCCCTCGGAGGAACTGCACGCGGGCGAGGTGCGGAAGGTCGTCGACACGGCCAGGGCGGCCGCCGACGACAACACCCAGGTCGCCCTCGGGGGCAGCGCCATCGCCCTCACCGAGGGCGGCGGCGGGCACATGAGCGAGGTCGTGGGCGTGGCCGTGGCCGCCGTGGTGCTGCTGGTGGCGTTCGGCTCGCTGTTCGCGATGTTCATGCCGATCATCACCGCGCTGGTCAGCGTGGGCACCGCGTACATGGCGATCGAGCTGCTCGGCCATCTGATCAGGGTCGCCGACTTCGCGCCGATGCTCGGGCTGCTGATCGGCCTGGGCGTGGGCATCGACTACGCCCTGTTCATCGTCACCCGGCACCGCAGAGGGCTGAAGCAGGGCCTGCCGGTGCGGGAGGCCGCCGAGAAGGCGGTCGCCACGACCGGCAGGGCGGTGGTCTTCGCGGGCGGCACGGTCTGCGTGGCCCTGCTCGGCATGCTGATCCTGCGGCTGTCGTTCCTCAACGGCGTCGCGATCGCGGCCTCGCTCACCGTCATCCTGACCGTCGCCGCCTCGGTGACGCTGCTGCCCGCGCTGCTGGGCGCGATCGGGATGAAGGCGCTCAGCCGCCGGGAGCGGCGCCGGCTCGTGGAGCACGGGCCGTCGCCCGAGCTGCCCACCGGCTTCGCCGCCCGCTGGTCGGCCTTCGTCGAACGGCACCCCAAGGTCCTCGGCATGGTGGCCGCCGTCGTCATGGTCGTCCTCGCGCTGCCCACGACCGCCCTCCACCTGGGCGCCTCCGACCAGGGCAACGGCCCCGCCGGCAGCACCACCCGGCAGGCGTACGACATGCTCTCCGACAGCTTCGGGCCCGGCTTCAACGGTCCGCTGCAACTGGTCGCCAAGTCCGGCGACGCCGCCGACCGGGCGGCGCTGGAGCAGCTCACCGCCGTATTGGGGCGCACCGAAGGCGTCGCCGCGGTGCACATGGAGCAGGCCCGGCACGGCAGCGGCCTCGACGTCGTCGACGTCGTCCCCACCACCGCCCCGCAGGACCAGGCCACCGACCGGCTCGTCACCCACCTGCGCCAGGACGTCATCCCGGAGGCCACCGAGGGCACCTCCCTGGAGGTGTACGTCGGCGGTGTCACCGCGGGCTACGCGGACTTCGCCTCGGTGATCGTCGGGAAGCTGCCGCTCTTCGTGGGCTCCGTCATCGGCCTGGGCTGCCTCCTGCTGCTGCTCGCCTTCCGCAGCTTCGGCATCCCGCTCAAGGCCGCGGTCATGAACATCGCCGCCGTCGCCTCGTCCTTCGGCATCGTCGTCGCGATCTTCCAGTGGGGCTGGGGGAGCGAGCTGCTGGGGCTGGGGGCGGCCGGGCCGATCGAGCCCTTCCTGCCGGTGATCATGGTCTCGGTGCTCTTCGGGCTCTCCATGGACTACCAGGTCTTCCTCGTCAGCCGCATCTACGAGGAGTGGCGCGAGACCCGGGACAACCGCCGCGCGGTCCGGGTCGGCCTCGCCGAGACCAGCCGCGTGATCAACTCCGCCGCGGTCATCATGATCTCCGTCTTCCTGGCCTTCGTGCTCAGTGGCGACCGAGTGATCGCGATGTTCGGCATCGGCCTGGCGGCCGCCGTCGCGCTGGACGCCTTCGTGCTGCGGACGCTGCTCGTACCGGCGCTGATGCACATGCTGGGCGACTGGAACTGGTGGCTGCCCCGATGGCTGGAACGCCGGCTGCCGCGGATCTGCATCGAGGGGCCGGCCGAGACCGTGCCGGCCGCGGTGGACGAGCCCGGCTCTCAGACGGCTCTCAGAATCTGACCGTACGGTTGCCGCCCATGGAGACCACCAAGACCCACGGGGCGGCAGCCGACGAACTCGCCGCGGACGCCGAGCCCGACCGGGCCGAGGACGACGCCGCGACGCCCGCGCCCACGACCGCGCCCGACGCCGGACCCGCCGCGGCCGACGAGCCGCGGGCCCTCGGCGAGCCGGACGAGCTCGACGAGCCGGACGACCTCGACGAACCCCAGGCCCTCGAAGCGTCGGACGCCCCCGCCGACGGGCACCCCGCCGGGGTTGTCCCGGGCGCCGCGGCCGTCGTGGGCGCCGCCCTCGGCCTCGCGTCCCTCACCGGCACCTGGCTGGGCACGGTGCTGGCCGAGCGCCGGCAGTTGATCGGCCAGATCAAGTCCTCCTCCGGCACCGCCGCCCAGCAGATCGAGCAGATATACGGTGCCCCCTGGCACACCACGGCCGTCGTCAACGGCGCCTGCGCGCTGGTCGCGCTGGTCGTGCTCGGCGCGGTGCTGTTCGCCGCCCGGAACGCGGCCCCGTGGGTGCGCGCCGTCGCCTGGGGCGGTCTCGCCCTCGGTGTGCTGGGGCTCCTCGTCGCGGGCGGGATGTGGTTCGACCTCTTCGGCGGGCTGCCGGCCGTGGCCGAGGCCCCGGTCTCGTCCGGCGGCTGAGGCTTTTGAGGAGGGTGGCCGCGCGGTCCCCGGGGCCCTGAGCGGTCCGCCGCGCGGCCTAGAGCCTGTCGTCACATTCCCGCCTGCCCCGCGACGCCTGGCACGGCGCCTCGCTGCGTTGTCGAATCGTCCGAGTAGCCCACTACGAGGACGACTCTCCGCCTTGCGATGCACCGCACCAGACACCGCGGGGCCCGCCCTACGGGCGACCGGCGCCAATGTGATGACAGGCTCTAAGGCATCCTCACCCCCGAAGCCTGGGCGGTTGCCCGATGTCCCCCACCCCCCTTGGGGACGAGGCTGATGGCACGGAGAACGACTCCGGACCATCGGTCCCGAACCCGAGGAGCACGAGATGTACCCGCACGAGATGCTGGGCCGCGAACGGACGGAGCAACTGCTGCGCGAGGCGGCCGAGTACCGCCTCGTACACCAGGCCCGCAGGGCCGCCCGCGAGGCCGCGGCCCGCGCCGCCGCCGGCCGCGGCGCCGCGGCGTCCGACCAGGACGAGGGAAGGCGGCACGGAAGGAGGGCCGGCCGGCTCGCCCGGCGGCTGAGGGCCGCCGGGTGAGCACCGCGGTTCCGGTGGAAACCGGTACCGCGCTGTCCGAGCCCCGTGCGATGCTCGGGACCGTGCAGAACCAGTCGGTCAGCCCGGTGTTCGTCGGCCGCACCCGCGAACTGACCCGCCTCACCTCCGCGCTCGCCCGCGCTCACGCGGGCGAGCCGCAGGCGCTGGTGATCGGCGGCGAGGCCGGCGTGGGCAAGACCCGGCTTGTCGAGGAGTTCCTGGCCGCGGCCCTCGAGGACGGGCCGTCCACCGTGACCGCCGTCGGCGCCTGCGTGGAAATCGGCGCGGACGGACTGCCGTTCGCGCCCGTGGCGACGATCCTGCGCGCCCTGCACCGCCGGTTCGGCGACGAACTGGTCGCGGCGGCCGCCGGCAGCGAGGGCGAACTCGCCCGCCTGCTCCCCGGGCTGGGCGGGACGGACGGCCCCGACCGCCTCGCCGACCAGCGCGACGAGCACGGCCGCGCCCGGCTCTTCGAACTCACCTCGCGGCTGCTGGAGCGCCTCTCGGAGGAGCGCACGCTCGTCGTCGCCCTGGAGGACCTGCACTGGGCCGACCGCTCGACCCGCGAACTCCTCGGCTATCTGCTGCGTTCCCTGTCCCGCGGCCGGCTCCTCGTGCTCGCCACCTACCGCTCCGACGACATCCACCGCCGCCACCCGCTGCGGCCCTTCCTCGCCGAACTCGACCGGATGCGCTCCGTCGCGCGCCTGGAGCTGTCCCGCTTCAACCGCACCGAGGTCCGCGCACAGGTCGCCGGGATCCTCGCCTCCGAGCCCTCCCCGACCCTGGTGGACCGGGTGTTCACCCGCTCCGACGGCAACCCCTTCTTCGTCGAGGAACTCGCCTGCAGCATCACCCAGGGCTGCCGTACCGGCCTCAGCGACAGCCTGCGCGATCTGCTGCTGGTCCGGGTCGAGACGCTGCCGGAGACCGCGCAGCGGATCGCCCGCGTCGTCGCCGAGGGCGGTTCCGCCGTGGAGTACCGCCTGCTGGAGGCCGTCGCCGGGCTCGGTGAGGACGAACTCATCGAGGCCCTGCGCGCCACCGTCGGGGCCAAGATCCTGCTGCCCACCGACGACGGCGACGGCTACCGCTTCCGGCACTCGCTGGTCCGCGAGGCCGTCGGCGACGATCTGCTGCCCGGTGAGCGCAGCCGCCTCAACCGCCGCTACGCGCAGGCCCTGGAGGCCGACCCCGGGCTGGTGCCCGCGGACGAACTCCCGGCCCGGCTGGCCAGTTACTGGTACCACGCCCACGAGCCCGCCAAGGCGCTGCCCGCCGTGTTGCGCGCCTCCGTCGAGGCGCGGCGCCGGCACGCCTACGCCGAACAGCACCGGCTGCTCGAACGCGCCCTGGAGCTGTGGGACGACACCCCCGAGGAGGTCCGCGAGGAGCTGCGGCCCGTCGACTACGTCGAGGTGTTCCCTCCTTGCGGCTGCGACCCGGGCGCCAAGCCCCTCCAGTACATGGATCTGCTCGCCGAGACGACCGTGGCCGCGCGTCTCAGCGCCGACCGCGAGGGCGCCTACGAGGTCACCAAACGGGCGCTGCGCCTGCTGGAGCGCTCCGGCGACCCGCTGCGCGCCGCCTGGTTCTGGATCCAGCGCTCCCGGCTGATGGTCGCGATGGGCCGCGGCGACGGCTGGGCGGAGATCGCCGAGGCCCAGGAACTCGTCCGCGGGCTGCCGCCGTCCCCGGTGCACGCCGAGGTGCTGGAGAGCGCGGCCGGCTGGGCCATGATGCACAACCCGGGGCCGGACGGCATCGGCACGGCGGAGCGCGCCATCGAACTGGCCCGGCTGGTCGGCGCCGAGGAGACCGAGCTCTGCGCCCGGGTCACCCTGGGCATCCTGCTCGCCGACGCCGGTGACGCCGACGCCGGCATAGCCGAGCTGACCGCCGCCCGCGAACGGGCCGCCGCCGCCCGCTACGGCAACCTCACGGTCAGCGCCGACGCCAACCTCGCCGCCCTGCTCGAGGCCGTGGGCCGGTCGGAGGAGGCGATCGCGGTGGCCCGCAGGGGAGTGGAGAGCGCCGCCCGCCACGGGCTGCGCGACGGTGCCACCTTCGCCTCCGCCAACGAGGCCGAGTCCCTGCTCGCCCTCGGCCGCTGGGACGAGGCGGCCGAGATCGCCGCCCACGGCCGGGACAGCACGAACCACGCCCTGTACCTCGGCTGGGCGGCGACGCTCCTGGCCCAACTCGCTGTGCTGCGCGGGGAGTACGACCGGGCCGAAACCGAGATCGCCGCCGCTCGGGATCATCTGGGCACCCAGGACCACCAGCCGCAGAACGCCCTGCCGCTCCGTCATCTGACCATCGCGGTCGCCGCCGGACGCGGACGATTCCTGGAGGCGCGGGCCGCGGTGCGGGCCGCCCTGGAAGCGGGGTTCCCGCCCGCGATGCACCGCTACGCCTGGCCGATGCTGCACACCGCGGTGGCGCTGGAGTCCGACGCCCTCGGGCTGCCCGGCGCCGACGAGGGGCGCTCCGAGATGCTCGCCCTCCTCCGCAAGGCCGCGGGCCGGCTGCCCCGGCTCTCCCCGGTGTGGGCCGCGCACGCCCTGCTCGTCGAGGCCGAACTGCTGCGCGCCGACGGGAGCGCCGACCCCGCGCCATGGGCGGCCGCCGAGGAGGCCTTCGCCGCGCTCGACCGGCCGTATCCGCTGGCCCTGGTACGGCTGCGCCATGCCGAGGCGCTGCTCGCCCAGCACGATGCCGGGGCCCGTGACCGCGCGGCCGTGCTGCTGCGCCGGGCCTGCGAGGTGGCCGACTCCGTGGACGCCGTCCCGCTGCGCGAGGCCGTGCGGCTGCTCGCCCGGCGGGGCCGACTGGCGCTGGAAGAGCCCGAGGAGGCCGTCGCCGCCGCTCCCGCCGAGGAGCCGGAACCCTTCGGGCTGACGGCCCGCGAGCGCGAGGTGCTGCGCCGGGTCGCCGCCGGATACACCAACCGCCGGATCGCCGAGGAGCTCTTCATCTCGCCGAAGACGGCGAGTGTGCACGTCTCCAACATCCTTGCCAAGCTCGGCGTCTCGGGCCGCGGCGAGGCGGCCGCGCTCGCCCACCGGCTACGGCTGTTCGCGGGCCGGACGGGGTGAGCCCGCCGCGCCGCTACCGGCCGGACCGCGGCGGACGTATCAGGACGGTGCCCGCGTCCAGGTCGATCGGGCCCCGGCCCGGATCCGCGTCGCCCTCCTCGTCGCGCACCAGCTCCAGCCGGTTGCGCTCGTCCTCCGCATGCCTGCGCCCCGGCGCGAACAGCTCGTCCAGCGCGTTGAACATCGCACCCCCCCCGGGTGTCGTGGGTCAGGTCACCCGCAGCCGCAGGATCCGGTCGTCGCCCTTGCGGGGATCCCCCCGGCCGTCGGTGTTGCTGGTGGTCAGCAGCAGCCCGCCGTCCGGATCGGCGACGACGGTGCGGAGCCGGCCGTACGTGCCGACGAGGAACGGCTGCGGATCGGCCGCGGCCTTGGTGCCGGCCAGCGGAATCCGCCACAGGCGGGCACCGCGCAGCGAGGCCATCCAGATCGAGCCGTCGGCGTAGGCGATGCCGCTGGGCGAGGAGTCGTCGGTGTGCCACTGCGCGATCGGGTCGGCATACCCCTCGCGGTGGGCCAGGCCCTCCACGACCGGCCAGCCGTAGTTCTTTCCCGGCTCGATCAGATTGAGCTCGTCCCAGGTGTCCTGCCCGAACTCCGAGGCCCACAGCCGGCCGCGGCTGTCCCAGGCGAGGCCCTGCACATTGCGGTGCCCGTAGGAGTAGACGACCGAATCCGCCTCGGGGTTGCCGTGCACCGGCTCGCCGTCGGGCGTCATCCGCAGGATCTTGCCGCCCAGCGACGCCTTGTCCTGGGCCAGGCCGCGGTCGCCGCTCTCGCCCGTGCCCGCGTACAGCATCCCGTCCGGGCCGAAGGCGATCCGCCCGCCGTTGTGGATGGCGCCGTGCGGGATGCCGCGCAGGATCGTGTCCGGCGCGCCCAACTGCTCCCCGGCCGGCTTCGCCGGGTCGTAGAGCATGCGCGCGATGCGGTTGTCGGAGGCGGTGGTGAAGTACGCGTACACCAGGTGGTCGGTCGCGAAGTCGCGCGAGACCGCGAGCCCCAGAAGACCGCCCTCACCGCCCGAGGAGACCCCCGGAACCGTGCCGACCCGGGTCGTGCGCCCGCTCTCCGCGGCCACCCGGACGATCCGGCCGGTGTCCCGGGAGGCGACCAGCAGATCGCCCTCCGCCAGGACGACCACGCCCCACGGGGTGTCGAGGCCCGTCGCGACCGTGCCGGTCACCTCCGCGGATCCCTTCGCCGGCGCCGGCGGTTCGGCGGCGCCCGAGGCGGCCGGGGCCGACGCGGAAGCGGGGGCGGAGGCGGGTGGGGCCGGGGCGCCACCACCGTCCGGCGAGCATGCGGTGGCGAGCAGCGCGGCACCGGCCAGCGCGGCGGTCACAACGGCGGCACGGCGTCGCACGCTTCCCTCCCGGGGGTTCTCCGGCACGGACTCCAAGAACATCACATCCGTAACTACACCGCCCGGCCGTTCGGAGTTCCCGTCAGGCGGGGCGGATCTCCGCACCGCCTCCGCCCCTTGGGCCGCTCCGGCCCCGGCGGTACCCCTCAGTCCCAGGAGCCCCGCGCCGGCGGCAGTGCGGCGATCTCCGCGAAGTCCTCCTCGGTCAGCCGCAGTTCCGCGGCGCCGGCGTTCTCCACCGTCCACCGCTCGCGCTTCGCCCCCGGGATCGGCACGACCTGCGGGCCCTGGGCGAGCACCCAGGCGAGCGCGACCTGCGCGGGCGTCGCGCCGTGGGCCTCGGCCACCCGGCGCAGCCCCGCGACGATCGGCTGGTTGGCGGCCATCATCTCGGCCGTGAACCGGGGATGCCGCGCCCGTACGTCGTCGGGCTCGAAGCCCTGGCCCGGGGTGAGCGTGCCCGTCAGGAAGCCGTTGCCGAGCGGCATCGCGGCCATGAAGCCGACCCCGCGCTGCGCGCACCACGGCAGCAGCTGCGCGAGCGCCTCGGGCGACCACACCGACAGCTCGGCCTGCACACAGCTGACCGGGAAGACCTGCTGGGCGCGGCGCAACTGCCGCAGCGTCTCGTCGTATATGCCGGCGCCCGCGCGCCGGGCCGCCCGCGCGCCCACCGCGCACCACCCCAGCGCGCGCACCTTGCCGGCCGCGACCAGCTCCGCCATCGCGCCCCACGTCTCCTCGACGGGGACCTCGGGGTCGGCCCGGTGCAACTGGTAGAGGTCGATCACATCGGTCTGCAGCCGGCGCAGCGACGCGTCGCACGCCCGCTTCACGTACGAGGGGCGTCCGTTGGCCACCAGGTGCTGCTCGCCGACGAGCAGGCCGCACTTGGTGGAGACGAAGACCTCCCGGCGACGCTCCTTCAGCACCCGCCCCAGCAGCAGTTCATTGGTGAAGGGCCCGTACATGTCGGCCGTGTCGAGCAGCGTCGTGCCGTGGTCGATCGCCGCGTGCACGGCCCGCAGTGACGATTCACCGTCCTGCCGGGACGCCGTGTACGCCCAGCTCATCGGCATGCATCCCAGGCCGACGGCGCCCACGTCGAGAGCCGCCGATCCGACCGTCCTGCGCTCCACCTGGCTGACCTCCGCTGACCTCTCGCGCCGCCCCACTGTGTCATAGCCTCCTGACCATGGCTGACATCACCCGGAACCACCGCCCCACCGTCTGGCTCCCGATCCCCGCCGAGGACGTCGGAGGGCTCCCGGAAGACCTCGAATACCGCTTCTGGGACGGTGCCGAGGAGTTCCCGGGCGACCCCGCGGACGCCGCGTTCTACGTGGTGCCCTACATGAAGGGCGCGGAGGTCGCCGGACGTCCGCTGCCCCGGATGTCAGGGGTCCGGGTCGTGCAGACCCTCAGCGCCGGCGTCGACCATGTCACGCCGTTCCTGCCGGGGCTCCCGGCGGGTGTACGGCTGTGCAACGCCCGCGGGGTGCACGAGGCCAGCACCGCCGAGCTGGCCGTCGCCCTCACTCTTGCGGCCCTGCGCGGCATCCCCCGCTTCGTCCGCGGCCAGGACGCCGAGGAATGGCACGACGGCTTCTACCCGGCGCTCGCCGACAAGCAGGTGCTCATCGTCGGCTACGGATCGATCGGCGCCGCCATCGAGAACCGGCTCACCCCCTTCGAATGCCATGTCACGCGGGTCGCCCGGCTGGCCAGGCGCTCCCCGCACGGGCCCGTGCACGCCCTGGGGGACCTGCCCGGCCTGCTGCCGCAGGCGGACGTGGTGATCCTGTCGACCCCGCTCACCCCGGGCACGCGCCATCTGGCGGACGCCCGGTTCCTGGCCGGCATGAAGGACGGCGCCCTCCTGGTGAACGTCGCCCGCGGTCCCGTGGTGGACACCGGGGCCCTTCTCGCCGAGCTGGAGGCCGGCCGTCTCCAGGCGGCACTCGATGTCACCGATCCGGAGCCGCTGCCCCAGGGGCACCCGCTCTGGCACGCCCCCGGCCTCCTCCTCAGCCCGCACGTCGGCGGCAGCACCTCCGCCTTCCTGCCCCGGGCCAAGCGGCTGCTCCGCGACCAGCTGAACCGGTTCGCGGCAGGCCAGGACCTCGCGAACGTCGTGACGACCACCTGACCGCACCTCGGCGCCCAAGACGGCGCCGGGATGGCACCGGGTGCCTCACGCGTGGGGCAGGACGCTACGCGTGGTCACGCTGTGTAGAGGAACTATGTCCCTGAGTGACTGAACTGGTGTATCGTCCCGCACTGGGGGAACACGACCGGCGTGGTTCGGCGAGCCGCGAACGGGCGTGGGACGACTCAGGACTTGATGGGGGGCGACGGGCGATGCACGGCCAATGGAGAAAGCATCCGACGCTGGACCACGGCACACCGTGCCGGGGACGTTCACGGAATCACGGGACGACACCGTGAGCGCGCCCGGTGCGGTCCTCTCGCGGGCGTCCGTGCCGGGCGGCCGGACCGGCCTGCTCCCGCAACTGCTGATGGCCGTGCTCTGCGCAGGCTACGCCGTCGGATCGGCCTTCGGCTGGGGCTCCCCTGAGCTGGCCCTGGTCATGGGCGACTTCGGGCTCTCCGCCGCCGCGCTCGCGGCGGCCGTCTCCTGCCTGATGTACGTCCGCGGTGCCACCGACCGCCACCGCCCCGCCTGGGTGCTCTTCGCCGTCTCCTCCGCCATGGTGGCGCTCGGCAACGGCATCTGGGGCTGGTACGAGGTCGTGCTGCGGGAGCCCGTACCGCGCACCTCGATCGCCGACTTCTGCTTCCTGCTCTTCGCCCCGCCCGCGATCATCGGGCTGCTGGTGCTGGCCAAGCGGCCGGTCACCCGGGCCGGCTGGGTCTGCCTCGGGCTGGACGCCTGGCTCATCGCCGGCTCGCTGCTGACCCTGTCGTGGACCCTCGCCCTGGCCCAGACGGCCCTGTGGGACGGCCGCAGCACCGCTCGCATCGCCCTGTCCCTGGCGTATCCGCTGCTCGACATCCTGCTGGTCAGCATGGTCCTGGCGCTGCACTTCCGGCGTTCCTCGGCCAACCGGGCGGCGGTGAACACGGCCATCGCCTCCCTCGCCCTCACCGTGCTGTGCGACGCGCTGTTCACCTCGCCGCTGCTGCGCGAGCACTACACCTCGGGCCAGATCCTCGACGCCGGGTGGTTCGCCGGCAGCATGCTGCTCGCCTACGCCCCCTGGGTCGGCGACCGGGAGGGCGCCGAACCGGGGACCGCCGAACGGCGGCCCGGCCAGAGCCGCCGGGTGACCGGGTCGCTGGCCGCGCTGACCCCGTATCTGGCGGCCGCGGTCTGCGTGCTCGGCATCCTCTACAACGTCATCGACGGCCGCAAGAGCGACCGGGTCGTCCTCCTCACCGGCTGCATGGTCGTGCTCGCCCTGGTGGTACGCCAGGGCATCATGCTGCTCGACAACATCGCCCTGACCCAGGAGCTGGCTCAGAAGGAGAACCACTTCCGGTCGCTCGTGCAGGGCTCCAGCGACGTCATCATGATCGCCTCGCCGACCGGCGTGCTGCGCTATGTGAGCCCCGCGGCCAAGGGGGTCTACGGCTGCGATCCGGAGGAATGGGTCGGCACCGAGTTCGCCACCCACATCCATCCCGAGGACCTGGGCCGGGTGGTGCACGAGGTGCGCCGCTTCCTCGCCGCCCATCCGGCCGAGGAGCCCGCCACCCGGATCGAGTGCCGCATACGGCACGGTGACGGCAGCTGGCTCAACGTCGAGTCCAGCGTCAACCGCCACCAGGGCGGTCTGATCTTCAACAGCCGCGACGTCACCGAGCGGGTGCGCCTCCAGGACCAGTTGCAGCACAACGCCTCGCACGACCCGCTCACCGACCTGCCCAACCGGGCCCTGTTCACCGAACGGATCCGCCAGGCCCTCGGCGGTCGCCGGGCCGGCGACGGCGACACCGGGACCACGGCGGTGCTCTTCATCGACCTCGACGGCTTCAAGGCCGTCAACGACACCGTCGGCCACCAGGCCGGCGACGAACTCCTCGTCCAGGCGGCGAGGCGCCTCCAGGACTCCGTGCGCGCGGGCGACACCGCGGCTCGCCTGGGCGGCGACGAGTTCGCCGCCCTCATCTGCGGTACGAGTGCCGACCGTCATCTGCGCGAGTATCAGGTCCACGAGGTCGCCGACCGGCTCCGCGCCGCCCTCTCCGAGCCGTACCGGGTGGACGGCACGGAGGTGCGGGTGGCCGCCAGCATCGGCGTCGCCTTCGCCGACCCCGGGGTCAGCCCCGGGGAGCTGCTGCGCAACGCCGACCTGGCGATGTACCGGGCCAAACAGGCGGGCAAGGGCCGCGTCGAGATGTACGCGCCCGCGATGCAGGCCGAGGTGGTGCGCCGGGCCGAACTCGCGGGACGGCTGCGCACGGCCCTGCGCGACGGCGAGTTCGCCCTGCTCCACCAGCCCGTGGTCGACCTCGGCACCGGTGAGGTCACCGCCGTCGAGGCGCAGGCACGCTGGCGCTCCGCCCAGGGCATCCTCTTCACCCCCGCGGAGTTCCTGCGGGTCGCCGAGGACACCGACCGTACGGCGCAGCTGGCCCGCTGGCTGCTGGAGGAGGCGGTCCGCCAGGCCGCCCTGCGTCACGCCGCGGGCCGGCCGGTGCCCGTCGCCGTCCGGCTGTCCACCCGGCGCCTGATGCACCGCGAGCTGCCCACCAAGGACATCGAGGCACTGCTCGACCGGCACGGCCTCCCGCCGGACTCCCTCGTCCTGCAGGTCGCCGACCAGGATCCGCGGATCTCCCTGGACGAGCTGGAGCGGCGACTGACGGCGCTCAGCCGGCTCGGGGTGCGCATCGCCCTCGAGGGCTTCGGCAGTGGCTACGCGCCCATGGACGCGCTGCGGCGGCTCCCCGTCGACGTGCTCAAGCTGGACCGGGGGCTCACCGAGGGCGTCGTGGAGTCCCCGCGACTGCGCAAGATCACCGCAGGGCTGCTGGGCATCGCCGAGGATCTCGGGATCGGCTCGGTGGCCGAGGGCGTGGACCGGCCCGAGCAGGTGCTGGCCTTGCGCGAGATGCGCTGCACCCACGGCCAGGGCATGGCATTCTCGGGACCGCTCGACGAGCACCGGCTGCGCTCCTCGCTCACCCGCGGGGGCTACCCGGTGCCCGCCGGGTCGATCGCGCTGAACGGCGCCCGGCTGTCCGTGCGGGGCACGCGGACGGCGGACGAGCTACGCTCAAATAATGAGACGCCCGTCCCACCGGCTTGACACTCCCCGCTCGTGAGGAGGAAGGTCAATGCCATGCGCACCCGAATTCTCGTACTTGGAAAGCGCGTCGGCTGACCCGGGGCCCCTGACCGCCTCGCGGAACGCACCGACGCGCTCCCCTCGCTTGCCTGCCGGCACGAGGGGTTTTTTGTTGCCTGGGATCCAGACATACCGCACTCTCCACCCTCAAACTCCTGAGAGATGAGAACCAGATGACCGAGCAGGCCACCGGGGCCCACCACCCGCAGCCGCGGGCCCGCGGCGCCGCGCCGCAGCCCACTCCCGCCGAGCGCGTCACGGGCGCCCAGTCCCTCATCCGCTCTCTCGAGGCGGTCGGCGCCGACACGGTGTTCGGCATTCCGGGTGGTGCGATCCTTCCGGCGTACGACCCGCTCATGGATTCCTCCAAGGTGCGCCACGTCCTGGTCCGGCACGAGCAGGGGGCCGGCCACGCCGCCACCGGCTACGCGCAGGCCACCGGCAAGGTCGGCGTCTGCATGGCGACCTCCGGCCCGGGCGCGACCAACCTGGTCACCCCGATCGCCGACGCCCACATGGACTCGGTCCCCATCGTCGCGATCACCGGCCAGGTGGCCTCCAAGGCGATCGGCACCGACGCCTTCCAGGAGGCGGACATCTGCGGCATCACGATGCCGATCACCAAGCACAACTTCCTCGTCACCAACGCGGACGAGATCCCGCGCACCATCGCCGAGGCCTTCCACATCGCGGCGACCGGCCGCCCCGGCCCGGTCCTGGTCGACATCGCCAAGGACGCCCTCCAGTCGCAGACGACCTTCTCCTGGCCGCCCACGACCGACCTGCCCGGCTACCGTCCGGTGACCAAGCCGCACGCCAAGCAGATCCGCGAGGCCTCCCGGCTGATCAACGAGGCCAAGCGCCCCGTGCTGTACGTGGGCGGCGGTGTCCTCAAGGCCCGCGCCACCGGCGAGCTGCGCATCCTGGCCGAGCTGACCGGCGCCCCCGTCACCACCACCCTGATGGCGCTGGGGGCCTTCCCCGACAGCCACCCCCAGCACGTCGGGATGCCCGGCATGCATGGCTCGGTGTCCGCCGTCGCGGCCCTGCAGAAGGCCGACCTGATCGTCGCCCTGGGCGCGCGCTTCGACGACCGCGTCACGGGCAAGCTGGACTCCTTCGCTCCGTACGCCAAGATCGTGCACGCCGACATCGACCCGGCCGAGATCTCCAAGAACCGCACCGCCGACGTGCCGATCGTCGGTGACGCCCGCGAGGTCATCGCCGATCTGATCGTCGCCGTCCAGGCCGATCACGACGCGGGCCGCCGCGGCGACTACGCCGACTGGTGGAAGCTGCTGAGCGGGCTGCGCGACACCTACCCGCTCGGCTACGACCTGCCCGCCGACGGCAGCCTCTCCCCGCAGCAGGTCATCCAGCGGATCGGGCAGCTGGCGCCCGAGGGCACCCTCTTCGCGGCCGGCGTCGGCCAGCACCAGATGTGGGCCTCGCAGTTCGTCTCCTTCGAGAAGCCCTACACCTGGTTCAACTCCGGCGGCGCCGGAACCATGGGCTACGCCGTCCCCGCCGCCATGGGCGCCAAGGCCGGCATGCCGGGCGCCACCGTCTGGGCGATCGACGGCGACGGCTGCTTCCAGATGACCAACCAGGAGCTGGTCACCTGCGCGCTGAACAACATCCCGATCAAGGTCGCCATCATCAACAACGGCGCCCTCGGCATGGTCCGCCAGTGGCAGTCGCTCTTCTACAACGAGCGCTACTCCAACACGGTCCTGCACGCCGGTGAGACCAACGCGGGCCGCGGCTCCCACCTGGGCGTCAGCGACACCCCGCCGGCCGGCACGCGCGTTCCGGACTTCGTGAAGCTGTCGGAGGCCATGGGCTGCGTCGGCCTGCGCTGCGAGTCGCCCGACGAGCTGGACGAGGTGATCGAGAAGGCCAACGCCATCAACGACCGCCCGGTGGTCGTGGACTTCATCGTCCACGAGGACGCCATGGTGTGGCCGATGGTCGCCGCCGGCACCTCCAACGACGAGATCATGGCCGCCCGCGACGTCCGCCCCGACTTCGGCGACGCGGCCGACGACTGAGGACCGAGAGAGAAGCAGAGGAACGACGCGACATGTCCAAGCACACGCTCTCCGTCCTGGTGGAGAACAAGCCCGGCGTCCTGGCCAGGATCACCGCCCTGTTCTCCCGCCGCGGCTTCAACATCGACTCCCTCGCCGTGGGCACCACGGAGCACCCCGACATCTCCCGCATCACGATCGTGGTCAACGTGATCGAGGACCTCCCGCTGGAGCAGGTCACCAAGCAGCTCAACAAGCTCGTCAACGTGCTGAAGATCGTCGAGCTGGAGCCGTCCTCCGCCGTTCAGCGGGAACTCGTTCTGGTGAAGGTGCGGGCCGACAACGAGTCCCGCTCCCAGATCGTCGAGATCGTCCAGCTGTTCCGCGCCAAGACCGTGGACGTCTCGCCCGAGGCGGTCACCATCGAGGCCACCGGCGGCGCCGACAAGCTCGAGGCCATGCTGAAGATGCTGGAGCCCTTCGGCATCAAGGAGCTCGTCCAGTCCGGCACGATCGCGATCGGCCGCGGCGCCCGCTCGATCACCGACCGCTCCCTGCGCGCCCTCGACCGGACCGCATAGCGAGACCGTAAAACGTGATTCCGCCCGCAGACGTAGTGTGTGGGCAACCCGCCAGATCCAAGGAGAGATCCCAAGTGGCCGAGCTGTTCTACGACGACGACGCCGACCTGTCCATCATCCAGGGCCGCAAGGTCGCGGTCATCGGCTACGGGAGCCAGGGCCACGCCCACGCGCTGTCGCTGCGCGACTCGGGCGTCGACGTGCGCGTCGGCCTGCACGAGGGCTCGAAGTCGAAGGCCAAGGCCGAGGAGCAGGGCCTGCGTGTGGTCACTCCGGCCGAGGCCGCGGCCGAGGCCGACGTCATCATGATCCTTGTCCCGGACCCGATCCAGGCCAAGGTCTACGAGGAGTCCGTCAAGGACAACCTGAAGGACGGCGACGCGCTGTTCTTCGGCCACGGCCTGAACATCCGCTACGGCTTCATCAAGCCCCCGGCCGGTGTCGACGTGTGCATGGTCGCCCCCAAGGGCCCGGGTCACCTGGTGCGGCGTCAGTACGAGGAGGGCCGCGGCGTCCCGTGTATCGCGGCCGTGGAGCAGGACGCGACCGGGAACGGTTTCGCGCTCGCCCTGTCCTACGCCAAGGCGATCGGCGGCACCCGCGCGGGCGTCATCAAGACGACCTTCACCGAGGAGACCGAGACCGACCTGTTCGGTGAGCAGGCGGTGCTCTGCGGTGGTACCGCGGCGCTGGTCAAGGCCGGTTTCGAGACGCTGACCGAGGCCGGCTACCAGCCGGAGATCGCGTACTTCGAGTGCCTGCACGAGCTCAAGCTCATCGTGGACCTGATGTACGAGGGCGGCCTGGAGAAGATGCGCTGGTCCATCTCCGAGACCGCCGAGTGGGGCGACTACGTCACCGGCCCGCGCATCATCACCGACGCCACCAAGGCCGAGATGAAGAAGGTCCTCGCCGAGATCCAGGACGGCTCCTTCGCCAACAACTGGATCGCCGAGTACAACGCCGGCCTGCCCCGGTACAACGAGTACAAGAAGGCCGACGAGAACCACCTGCTGGAGACCACCGGCAAGAAGCTCCGCAAGCTCATGAGCTGGGTGGACGAGGAGGCGTAAGCCCCTCCGCAGCATGGTCGTGACGGTCCCGGGGGCGCCGCGCCCCCGGGACCGGCCGCATTGTCCACGCCGTACACCCTCGTGCGGGTGATCCTTCCACGTTGGCGCAGGACGTCGGGCCCGCCGCCGATACACTCCATTAACAAGCGCGTCAGGCTCACAGCGTCGTGCGTCTTCCACGCGGCATGCCATCCCTCTCCACCGCCTTCGGCCGTCGGGACGCGGCCGTAGACCAGGGACTAGTGAGGACTCACGTGAGCAACCCCGTCGTACTCATCGCTGAAGAGCTGTCGCCTGCCACCGTCGACGCCCTCGGTCCGGACTTCGAGATCCGGCACTGCAACGGCGCGGACCGAGCCGAACTCCTGAGCGCGATCACCGACGTCGACGCCATCCTGATCCGCAGCGCCACCAAGGTGGACGCCGAGGCCGTCGCCGCCGCCTCGAAACTGAAGGTCGTGGCCCGCGCGGGCGTCGGCCTGGACAACGTGGACGTCTCCGCCGCCACCAAGGCCGGCGTCATGGTGGTCAACGCCCCGACCTCCAACATCGTCACCGCCGCCGAGCTCGCGTGCGGTCTGCTGATCTCGGTCGCCCGCAACATCGCCCCGGCGAACGCGGCGCTGAAGCAGGGCGAGTGGAAGCGCAACAAGTACACCGGCGTCGAGCTCGCCGAGAAGACCCTCGGCGTGGTCGGCCTCGGCCGCATCGGCGCCCTGGTGGCCCAGCGCATGTCGGCCTTCGGGATGAAGATCGTCGCGTACGACCCCTACATCCAGCCCGCGCGCGCCGCCCAGATGGGCGTGAAGATCCTCAGCCTCGACGAGCTGCTGCAGGTCTCCGACTTCATCACCGTGCACCTCCCCAAGACCCCGGAGACGGTCGGGCTCATCGGCGAGGAGGCGCTGCGCAAGGTCAAGCCGCACGTCCGCATCGTCAACGCCGCGCGCGGCGGGATCGTCGACGAGGAGGCGCTGTTCGCGGCGCTCAAGGAGGGCCGGGTCGGCGGCGCGGGCCTGGACGTGTACTCCAAGGAGCCCTGCACCGACTCGCCGCTCTTCCAGTTCGACAACGTGGTGGCCACCCCGCACCTGGGCGCGTCCACCGACGAGGCCCAGGAGAAGGCGGGCATCTCCGTCGCCCGCTCCGTGCGCCTCGCCCTCGCCGGCGAGCTGGTGCCGGACGCGGTCAACGTCCAGGGCGGCGTCATCGCCGAGGACGTCCGGCCGGGCCTGCCGCTCGCCGAGAAGCTCGGCCGGATCTTCACCGCGCTCGCGGGCGAGGTCGCGGTCCGCCTCGACGTCGAGGTGCGCGGCGAGATCACCCAGCACGATGTGAAGGTGCTGGAGCTCTCCGCCCTCAAGGGCGTCTTCGAGGACGTCGTCGACGAGACCGTCAGCTACGTCAACGCCCCGCTCTTCGCCCAGGAGCGCGGCGTCGAGGTCCGCCTCACCACCAGCAGCGAATCGCCCGACCACCGCAACCTGGTCACCGTCCGGGGCACCCTCTCCGACGGCACCGAGGTGGCCGTCTCCGGCACGCTGGCGGGCCCCAAGCACATCCAGAAGATCGTCGCCGTCGGCGACGACGACGTCGACCTGGTCTTCGCCGACCACATGGGTTTCCTGCGCTACACCGACCGCCCCGGTGTCGTCGGCACCATCGGCCGCATCCTGGGCGACGCCGGCGTCAACATCGCCGGCATGCAGGTCGCCCGTGACCAGGCCGGCGGCGAGGCGCTGGTGGCGCTGACCGTCGACACCGCCATCCCGGCGCCGGTGCTGGCCGAGATCGCCGAGGAGATCGGCGCGACCTCGGCCCGCGCGGTCAATCTCGAGGACTGACGGCCGGTTCGCTCCGCTGGGGGCGGCCGACCCGGGCGATCCGGGTCGGCCGCCCCTTCGTCGTCAGCGCCGCCATCGCGGCGGAGGAGGGCCGGAAGCGCACCGCCACCGCCGCGAGGAAGACCAGGCCCAGCACGGGGTAGGGCGAGGCGAACGGCTGCAGCCACCACGCCAGGTGCAGATCGAGGTCTCCGTCCTTCGGCACGATCCACAGCGTGCGCGCCAGGAAGACCACCGCGGCCGCCCGCAGCGCCCAGCGCGGCGCGTCGGCGGCCAGCAGGATCAGCATCGGCACGCACCACACCCAGTGGTGCGACCAGCTGATCGGGGTGATGAGCAGCGCCGTCACCGCGCAGCAGACCACGCCCCAGGCTTCCCGGCCGAGCCGGCCCACGCGCACCGAGACGGCGAGGCCCGCGCCGGCCACGACGAGCGCGGTGACCGCCCACACCGCACCCGGGTGGGCGGTGTGCAGCGCCCGGGCCACCAGGCCCTGAAGCGACTGGTTGTCGACGATCCAGACCTTGCCGATCCGGCCGGTCTCGAAGACGCAGCGGGTCCAGTAGTCGACCGTCGCGCCGGGCAGCGCGAGCGCGCCGAGCAGCGCCGTGCCGGCGAAGCCCGCGGCGGCGACAGCGGCCTCCTTGCGGCGGCCGGTGAGCAGCAGATAGACGGCGAAGATCGCCGGGGTGAGCTTGATCCCGGCGGCCACGCCGATCGCGATGCCCTTGCCGCGCGCGCCGTCCGGCCGGCTCAGATCCCACAGCACCAGCACCGTGAGCAGCAGGTTGATCTGGCCGAACAGCATCGTCTGGAAGACCGGCTCCAGCCACAGCCCGAGGGCCATCGCCAGGATCACCACCACCCAGCGCGAACCGCGGGCGCGCGGCCATCCCGTCGACCGGCAGGACACGTGCGCGAGCAGCCCGAGCAGCAGCAGGTTGCCGCCCATGAACGCCGCCTTCAGCAGCGGCACGGGCAGCCAGGTCGTCGGCACGAAGAGCAGGGCGGCGAAGGGCGGGTAGGTCGCGGGGAGGTTCCACTCGGTGACCCTGAAGCCGTACAGGTCGGTGCCGTTCACGACGGCGGCGCCCTCGGCGCGGTACACCTGCATGTCGGCCATGGGCACGGCCATCGACAGGCACAGCGCGGTGAACGCGGCCAGCGACAGGACCAGCAGCAGCCCGGCGAGGACGAGTCTGCGGTCGGGGCGGGATCTGCCGGAGACGGTCGGCGAGGTCCTCCACAGCGCCGGGCGTTCGCGTCCGTGGGCCTCCGTGGAATGAGTCACCGGCTCCTGATCCCTTGTTTCGCCATCCGCGGTGTTCGCGACGGACGCGCGGTTCGCCCGCGTCCTATGCGTGCTGATCAAGCCCCCCTCGGCCTCGCGCCACGTTACTTGTGCCCCCTCGGGTCGGCAACAGTCCCATCAGTCCCCGAGCCCGGCTGTCTTGAGGGCCATGTGCAGCAGCAGCCGGTCCTCCCCGTCGTCGAGGTCGAGACCGGTCAGCCGCTCGACGCGGGACAGCCGGTAGTAGAGCGTCTGACGATGTATTCGCAGTTCGGCGGCGGCGCGACCGGCCTGCCCCGCGCGGTCGAGGTACACCTCGGCGGTGCGTGCGAGGTCGGCGTGCGACGGATCCAGCAGCGGGCGTACCGCGGGGTCCACCGCCGCGGTGGGCAGCGCGGCCAGCATCCGGTACGGGCCGATCGCGCTCCACTGCGCCGTACGCCCGAGCCTGGGCTGGGCGCGGGCCGCGCGGGCGGCCGCGACGGCCTCGTGCCACGCGTCGGGCAGTTCTGTCAGTCCCTGGCGCGGGGCGCTGATGCCCGCTCGCGCCCCCGGGTCCGCCGCCTTGCCGTTGCCCTCCAGCAGCCGCGCCGCGGCCGTCAGCGCGGGCCCGGGAATCGCCGCCGAGCGCAGCCGTACCAGCGCCGCGAGGGCGCCGGCGGCGGGCTCCCGGTGCGCCTCGCCCGCGGTCTCCGGTCCCGGCGGTGCCACGCACAGCGCGGCGGCGCCCGGCACGGTGCGCGGCCCCGGTGCCTCGCCCTCCCCGCCACCGGGCCAGGGCAGGACGCACACCAGCGCGTGGGCCTCCTCCGCGTCCGGGCCCAGCGCCGCCCGCAGGGCCTCGCGCGCGGCGTTCCGTCCGGCCCCCGGGGCGGAGGCGAGCAGCTCGCCCAGCGCCCGGCCGGCGTCGGCGCCCGAGCGGGACTCGGCGGCCAGCAGCGCGCCGATGCGGGCCGCGACCTCCATGGCGGCGGTCAGCTGGGCGTCGGTGTGCCCCGCGGTGTCCAGCAGCCACACATAGCCGTGGACGACGCCGCCGTGCCGCACCGGCAGGCACAGCCGGGGCCGGAAGACCCCGGCGTCCGGGGCGGCCGGGATGCGGACCGGGTCCGTGGCGCGGGCGATGCCGAACCGCTCGAACCAGGAGCGGACCTCGGCGGTGGAGCGGCGGGTGAGGATCGACCGGGTGCGCACGGGGTCCATGGCGCTGTCGTCGTCGCTGTCGTGCGCGCCGAAGGCGATCAGCCGGAAGTCGCGGTCCTCCAGGGTCGCGGGGGCGCCGAGCAGCGCCGAGACCTCGTCGACCAGCTCCTGGTAGTCACCACGCACGCCGCCATTCTCCCTCATACATCTGTATGAGGGATGCCGCCGTGATGCGTGACAGCTGTCGATGGCGGGCGGGGTAGGTGGATCCTAGATTTCACGGCGACGCTGCCTGCCCCCTGGGCAGCCCTTCTTCCAGGAGGAGACCGTGCTGGGTCCCGTGCTGCTCGCCGCCTCGCGCAGCGACCGTATGCGCCGCGTCGTCGCGGGCGCGCCGATCACCCGTCCCGTGGTGAACCGCTTCATCGCGGGTGACGAACTGGCGCCCGCCATGGAGACCGTGCGGTCGCTTACCTCGTCCGGCCTGGAGGTCACCCTCGACCATCTGGGCGAGGACGTCACCGACAAGGCGACGGCGCTCGCGACCCGCGACGCCTACCTGCGTCTGCTGGAGGCCCTGAAGGACGAGGGCCTGGGCGCCCGCGCCGAGGTCTCCGTCAAGCTCTCCGCCTTCGGGCAGGCCCTGCCCGAGGGCGGCCACGACATCGCGCTGGAGAACGTCCGTCCCGTCGCCGACCTGGCGAGCGAGATCGGCACGACGGTCACGCTCGACATGGAGGACCACACCACGGTCGACTCCACCCTCGCGATCCTCGCCGAGCTGCGCCGCCGCCACCCCGCCACCGGCGCCGTCCTGCAGTCGTACCTCTTCCGCACCGAGGAGGACGCCCGCAACCTCGCCGTCGCCGGCTCCCGGGTGCGCCTGGTGAAGGGTGCCTACAAGGAGCCCGCCACCGTCGCCCACCAGGACAAGGCCGAGGTCGACCGCGCGTACGTGCGCTGCCTGAAGATCCTGATGGCGGGCGAGGGCTACCCGATGATCGGCTCCCACGACCCGCGGCTGATCTCCATCAGCCAGGAGCTGGCCCAGCGCCACGGCCGCAAGCAGGGCTCGTACGAGTTCCAGATGCTGTACGGCATCCGCACCGCCGAGCAGCGGCGCCTGGCGGACGAGGGCGAGCGCATGCGCATCTACGTCCCGTACGGCGCAGACTGGTACGGGTACTTCATGCGGCGCCTCGCGGAGCGGCCGGCGAACCTGGCCTTCTTCCTGCGCTCCTTCCTCCCCACCCGCTGAGCCCCCGACCCCACAAGGACACAAGGAGATGTCTTCCATGGACGCTGTGACCCAGGTCCCCGCCCCGGTGAACGAGCCGGTGCACTCCTACGCCCCGGGGAGCCCGGAGCGGGCACGGCTGGAGGCGAAGCTCAAGGAGCTGGCCGGGAACCCGGTCGAGCTGCCGATGACCATCGGCGGCGCGAAGCGGATGGGCGGCGGCGAGCGCTTCGACGTCGTGCAGCCGCACAACCACGGCGCCCGCCTCGGCACCTACGCCAACGCCACCCAGGACGACGCCCGCGACGCGATCGACGCCGCGCTGACCGCCGCCCCGGCCTGGCGCGCCATGTCCTTCGACGACCGCGCCGCCATCATCCTGCGCGCCGCCGACCTGCTGGCCGGCCCCTGGCGCGAGACCATCGCCGCCTCCACGATGCTCGGGCAGTCCAAGACCGCCCAGCAGGCCGAGATCGACAGCCCCTGCGAGCTGGTCGACTTCTGGCGCTTCAACGTGCACTTCGCCCGCCAGATCCTGGCCGAGCAGCCGATCGCCAACTCCCCGGGCGTCTGGAACCGCCTCGACCACCGGCCGCTGGAGGGCTTCGTCTACGCGATCACGCCCTTCAACTTCACCGCGATCGCGGGCAACCTGCCGACCGCTCCCGCGCTCATGGGCAACGTCGTGGTCTGGAAGCCGTCCCCGACCCAGACGCACGCCGCCGTGCTGCTGATGGAGCTGCTGGAGGAGGCCGGGCTGCCCAAGGGCGTCATCAACCTGGTCACCGGTGACGGCATCGCCGTCTCCGAGGTCGCCTTGGAGCACCCGGACCTGGCCGGCATCCACTTCACCGGCTCCACCCGCACCTTCCAGCACCTGTGGAAGACGGTCGGCAACAACATCGACAAGTACCGCAGCTACCCGCGGATCGTCGGCGAGACCGGCGGCAAGGACTTCGTCGTCGCCCACCCGTCGGCCGACCCGGCGGTGCTGAAGACCGCGCTGACCCGCGGCGCCTTCGAGTACCAGGGCCAGAAGTGCTCGGCGACCTCCCGCGCCTACATCCCGCGCTCGCTGTGGGAGAACGGCTTCAAGGAGGAGTTCGCGGCCGAGGTCGACGGCCTCACCATGGGTGACGTCACCGACCTGTCGAACTTCATCGGCGCCGTGATCGACGACCGCGCGTTCGCCAAGAACAAGGCCGCCATCGACCGTGCCAAGGCCGACCCGACCGTCGAGGTCGTCGCCGGCGGCACCTACGACGACAGCGTCGGCTACTTCGTCCGGCCGACCGTGCTGGTCTCCTCCGACCCGGAGAACGAGATCTTCCGCGAGGAGTACTTCGGCCCGGTCCTGGGTGTGCACGTCTACGACGACGCGGACGAGGGCGCCTTCGAGGCGATGCTCGCCCAGATGGAATCGGTCGCCGCCTACGCGCTGACCGGCTCGGTCGTCTCCCGTGACCGCGCGGCCGTCGCCCACGTCATGGAGAAGCTGCGCTTCGCCGCGGGCAACTTCTACATCAACGACAAGTCCACCGGTGCCGTGGTCGGCCAGCAGCCGTTCGGCGGCGGCCGCGCCTCCGGCACCAACGACAAGGCGGGTGCCGCGCAGAACCTCATGCGCTGGACGTCGACCCGGTCGATCAAGGAGGCCCTGGTGCCCCCGACCGACTACCGCTACCCGCACATGGGCTGACCTCCGCGTCACCCGGACGAGCCCGCAAGGGGCAGGGCCCGGTACCCCCGATTCCGCGGGGTGCCGGGCCTTCGCCGTCTCAGATAGTAGGAAGTCCGAGTAATTGTGGAGACAGATCGGCCCGGCTGTCCTAGCTTTGTAGGAGCCGAACGTCTCGCTCCACCAGCGACCGGCGGACGAGAGCCGCGCACCATTCGCAGGTCACCCCCTGCAGCGCCGCTCCCCGCCCCGTTCTATGGCGACGCAACCCTCCTCTTCTTCTTTGGGAGCTGTTCACCATGGACGAGACCGCCCGCAAGAACGCCGCCGAAGCCCTGCAGCGCGCCCTGGACCGCCGTGACAACGGCGGGTCGACCGGACACGAGCCGCGTTGAGCGGCGCTTCCGTGCCCCGCCCCATCCGCCGTCTGCGCCGCCTCGCCTACCTGGCCGTCCGCGCGATGGTGAAGTGATCGATCCGCTCGCCGCTCTCGGCGAGCGCGGACACGAGCAGCCGCGCCGTTCGGCCGGACGGCGCGGGCTGCGACTCCACGGCCAGGAACGAGTAGCCCGTGTAGCGGACGCGTGACCACTCCACCGTCTCGGTGGCCTTCCGGGCGCCCTTCACCCAGTGATAGGTGTCCACGCTGTCCAGATCCTTGACGTGGCCCTCGTAACTGTCCGGCACGGGGAAGCTGTAGAGGGCCCTGCCCGCGCCGCCCGCCGTGACGTAGACGATGCCGTCCCGCTCGGGGTCGGTGGTCGCCCCGATCGGAACCTCCGCGCCGACGGCACCGCGCCGCACCGCGTCGGTGCGCTCGTAGACGTGGTTGTGCCCGTTCACCACCAGGTCGACGCGGTGCTGCTCGAAAAGGGGCACCCAGGCCTCGCGCACCCCGCCCTCGGAGGCGTGCGCGCTGGTGGTCGAGTAGGCGCAGTGGTGGAAGAAGACGACGACGAAGTCGATGTCGCGCCGGGCGCGCAGTTCGCCCAGGCGCCTGTCCAGCCAGGCGGTCTGCCGGCCGCCGCTGATCCCGCGATTGGCGGGGATCTCGTAGGACACGTCGTTGGCGTCCAGGGCCACGACGGCCACGTTGCCGTAGGTGAAGGAGTAGGCGCCGGGGAGCCGGGCCGGGTCCGGGCCGTTGACCGGCAGCGACCAGCGGGCCTCCTGACCTCCGTAGCCGCTGGGGGAGTACCAGGCCTCCATGTCGTGGTTGCCGACCGCGACCATCCACGGGACCCGTGAGGCGACGCTCTCGGTCTGGGCGAGGAACTGGTCCCAGGTGCGGGCGTCGTAGCTGTCGCCCTCCTCGCCCTGGCCGGAGTCGTCGGCGTAGCAGATGTCACCCGCGTGGAGATGGAACGCCGGGTTCTGAGCCAGGATCAGGCTGTCGTTGGCGAGCGCGTGGTAGCTGACGCCCTGGTCGCCGAAGGCCGTGAAGACGAAGGGCCGACGCTGCCCGGGGACCGGGGCGGTGGTGAAGGAACCGACGGTGGCGTAGGCGGCCGCCGACGCGGGGTCGAAACCCTGGTGGCCGACGCCGTAGTAGTACGTGGTGCCGGGGCGCAGCCCGTCGAGCGCCGCGTGCAGGTAGTACTGGTCCACCGCGGGCAGTTCCTTGCCGAGCGCGGGCGTGTGCAGCGGACGCACCTCGGCCTCGATCCGCAGACCGAGGTCCCAGGGCCGCAGCCCCACCCTCACGAACGGCCGCCGCACCGGCAGCGGTACCTGCCAGGAGACGCGCATCTGGGTCCCGGGGTCGGCTCCGAAGGCCAGGTGCCGGCCGAACGGGGCCACCAGCGAACCGTCCACATGGGCCGCCGCGGGCGGGGCGAGCACCTCGGGGAAGCGCGCGGGCGCCGCGGCGCCCTCCCTTCCGGCGTAGGCGGACGGGCCCAGCACACCGGCTCCGGCGACGATCCCGGCCGCCGCCACGCCGCCGCGGATCACCCGCCTGCGGGAGTGCCGCTCCCTCAGGTAGGCGTGCTGCTCCGCCATGCTCATACGGCCGGCGAGGTGCTCGTCGATGCCCATCCGTGGAGTGTCCATGGATGGGGAATTCCCGGCCCCCGCCAACTCAGCACGGTCAGACGGGTGAACAGCGTCCGACGGGACGGCGGAGTGTCCGCCATGCGGACATCGTGTGTCATTCCATGGACGGGAGAGTAGGGTTCTCGCCATGTCTCGCAGCATCAGTCTCGCAGTGATCCCCGGCGACGGAATCGGCCAGGAAGTGGTGGCCGAGGGTCTCAAGGTCCTGTCCGCCGTCCTTCCGGAGGACGTGAAGCTGGAGACCAAGGAGTACAGCCTCGGCGCCAAGCGCTGGCACGAGACCGGCGAGACCCTGCCGGACGCCGAGCTGGAACAGCTCAAGGTCCATGACGCGATCCTGCTGGGCGCGGTCGGCGACCCGTCGGTGCCCTCCGGCGTCCTGGAGCGCGGGCTGCTGCTGAAGCTGCGCTTCGCCTTCGACCACCACGTCAACCTGCGGCCCTCCCGGCTCTTCCCGAGCGTGAAGGGCCCGCTGGCCGGGGACCCGAGCATCGACTTCGTCGTCGTCCGCGAGGGCACCGAGGGTCCCTACGTCGGCAACGGCGGCTCCCTGCGCACGGGTACGCCGCACGAGGTGGCCACCGAGGTCAGCCTCAACACCGCGTTCGGCATCGAGCGCGTGGTCCGCGACGCCTACGCCCGCGCGCAGGCGCGTCCGCGCAAGAAGCTCACGCTGGTCCACAAGAACAACGTCCTCGTGTACGCCGGACACCTCTGGAAGAACATCTTCGACCGGGTCGGCGAGGAGTACCCCGAGGTCACCACCGACTACCTGCACGTGGACGCGGCGACGATCTTCTTCGTCACCCAGCCCGAGCGCTTCGACGTGATCGTCACCGACAACCTCTTCGGCGACATCCTGACCGACCTCGCCGCCGCCGTGACCGGTGGCATCGGCCTCGCGGCCAGCGGCAACATCAACCCGAGCGGCGAGTTCCCGTCGATGTTCGAGCCGGTCCACGGCTCCGCCCCGGACATCGCGGGCCAGGGCAAGGCCGACCCGACCGCGACCGTGCTGTCCGTCGGCATGCTGCTGCGGCACCTCGGCTACATCGCCGAGGCCGAGCGCGTCGAGGCCGCGGTCGCCGCGGACCTCGCCGAGCGTTCCGGGACGCGCAGCACCGGTGAGACCGGCGACGCGCTCGCTGCGCGAGTAGCCGGCTGACCGCCGGGTTACCCACGCCAGTCGGCCCGGCCGGTCAGCCACCGTTCCACGACTGACCCTGACCTCTCGGGCCGCACATGTATGTCCACGGCCCCGCCGCTGCGATAATCGGCGGTGGGGCCGCTGTGCGAGGGGAAACTCGGACGTCCTAGCACCTGGGGACGGCGGGTGCGGTCCGCCCTGACCTTGACGCGAAGGACACGACACATGACGACGCCCACGATCGAGCTCAAGCCCTCCTCGCACCCGCTGCCCGCCGCGCAGCGTGAGGCGATCCTCGCCAGCCCGGGTTTCGGCCGCCACTTCACCGACCACATGGTGACGATCCGCTGGACCGAGGGCCGCGGCTGGCACGACGCCGAGCTCGTCCCGTACGCGCCGCTCTCCATCGACCCGGCCAACATGACGCTGCACTACGCGCAGACGATCTTCGAGGGGCTCAAGGCCTACCGCCAGCCCGACGGCTCGGTCGCCACCTTCCGTCCCGAGGCCAACGCCGAGCGCTTCCAGGCCTCCGCCCGCCGCCTGGCCATGCCCGAACTGCCCGTCGAGACCTTCATCGCCGCCGTCGACGCGCTCGTCGCGCAGGACAAGGAGTGGGTGCCCAGCCAGGGCGAGCAGTCGCTCTACCTGCGGCCCTTCATGTTCGCCACCGAGGTCGGCCTCGGCGTCAAGCCGGCCAACGAGTACCTGTTCATGGTGATCGCCTCCCCGGCCGGCGCCTACTTCTCCGGCGGCGTCAAGCCGGTCTCCGTGTGGCTCTCCGAGGAGTACGTCCGTGCCGCGCCCGGCGGCACCGGCGCCGCGAAGGCGGGCGGCAACTACGCGGCGTCCCTGGTCGCGCAGGCCCAGGCCATCGAGCACGGCTGCGACCAGGTCGTGTGGCTCGACGCGATCGAGCGCCGCTGGATCGAGGAGATGGGCGGCATGAACCTGTACTTCGTGTACGGGGACAGGATCGTCACGCCCGAGCTCACCGGCTCCCTCCTCCCGGGCATCACCCGGGCCTCCCTGCTGCGGATCGCGGCCGACTTGGGATACGAGGTGAGCGAAGGCCGCCTCTCCGTGGACGACTGGAAGAACGGCAACGCCGACGGGTCGCTGACCGAGGTCTTCGCCTGCGGGACCGCCGCCGTGATCACCCCGGTCGGCTCCGTGAAGTCCACCCGGGCGGACTGGACGGTGGCCGACGGCCGGCCCGGCGAGGTCACCATGAAGCTCCGCAAGGCGCTGCTGGACATCCAGACCGGTCAGGCTCCCGACACCCACGGCTGGATGCACCCGCTGGGCGGCTGACGCACCTTCCGGCGGCGCCGCGCCGAGCACGCGCACGGGCGGCGCCGCGCACCGCCGCCGGTCGGCGGGGAGCGGCACCCCTTACGGCGGCACCTCTCACACCGGGACGGCGATCCGTTCCGGGGTGTCCGCCGGCACGGGGTGCGGGCGGCCCACGTGGAGAGCGAGGTACACCGCTGCGGTGACGGCACCGGATATCAGGAAGCTCAGATCGATCCCGCCGGTCGCGTCCAGCAGGGGCCCGCTGTACGCCGGGGTGTCGACCGCGAGCAGCCCGACAACGGATCCCGCCGCCCAGGCGGCGGCCGCCCGCACATTCCAGCCGCCGCGGTACCAGTACAGGCCGCCTCGGCTGCGCCGGTTGTAGACCTGCAGCGCGTCGGCGTCGTAGCGCCCCCGGCTCCGTGCGAATCCGATGAGGGTGATGACCGCCCACGGGGTGCCCACGGCGGTGAGCAGCAGGACGAACGAGGTCATCGCCTCCTGCGCGGCCCATGTGAAGTGCCCCAGGTAGACCAGCGCCGTGGAGACCGCGGCCACCGCATACGTGGCCTGCGTGCGGGTCGCCCGGGGCAGGATCGCGTCCAGGTCCAGGCCCATGCTGTAGAGCATCAGCCCGGCGTTGCCCACCGAGCCCGCCGAGGCGTTGACCAGCAGCAGCGCCAGGTACCAGGCGGGAGTCGCGGCCACCAGCGGCCCGGCGTAGTCCTCGCCGGCGCCGACCGCGAGTGCGGTGAAGGTGCCGAAGAGCTGCGGCACGAGCAGCCCGGCGACGAGTCCGGCGCAGGTGGCGCCGAAGACCCGCGGCTGGGAGAACCGGCGCGGCGATATGTAGCGCGTGTAGTCGCCGAGCAGGGTGATGAAGGCGATGGGGCCGCTCAGGCCCGCCGAGACCGTGGCGAGCAGCCAGGTCGGCCAGAAGCCGCCGAGCAGGTATGCCGTGCCGGAGGGCGCGGCCGTGGTGAAGTCCCCCGCGTACGCAAAGACCCCGATGGCCAGCAGCACCGTCAGCCCGACGGACAGGGCACGGCTGAGCCGGAGCAGCATCCGGTAGCCGAAGACGGCCGACGTGGCGGTGCAGGCCGCCAGCAGGGCGTAGACGACGGCGTAGCTCCAGCCTCCGGCAGGGAGTCCGGTGAGCCGGTTCAGGCAGCCGACGACCGCGTCGCCGCCGACCCACAGGGTCAACGCGGTGTAGCCGAGGGACAGCAGCAGGCCGATGACCGAACCGAGGAGCCGGCCGCGCACGCCGAAGTGGGCCCCGCTGCTCGTGGAGAGGTTGGTCGCGGTGCGCAGGGAGACCAGGGTGAGCGGGGCGACCAGCAGGGTGCCGACCGCGGTCCCCACGAGGAGCGACGTGAAGGAGGCCCACCAGCCGAGGCCGAACGAGACCGGCAGCCAGCCGAAGACGATCACGCCGAGCGCGAGGTTGGAACCCAGCAGGATGCTGACCAGATCGCGGGGGCGACTCGTCCGTTCGCCGTCCGGGACGGTGTCCACTCCGCGTTGTTCGATCTGCATGGCGGGCTCCCTTGCCGTGCCGGAGAAGTTAGAACGCCATTCAATTTCTCCCGACCGCTGTGCCAGGTAAATACTTCCCAAGGGTGTCTTTCGGGTTTAGAGTGATGTTCTAAACGGTGATCGATGTGGGAGGTGCGGAGGCGTGAGGCTCACCCCGACCGAGCGGGACCGGCTGCTGCTGTTCGGCGCCGCCGAGCTGGCGCGGGCGCGCCGGGCCCGCGGTCTTCGGCTCAATGTGCCCGAGGCCACCGCCCTGATCGCCGACGCGGTCTGCGAGGCCGCCCGGGACGGCGCGCGCCTCGCGGAGGCCGTCGAGGCCGGCCGTGCCGTGCTCGGCCCCGGCGATGTGCTGCCCGGCGTGGCGGACGTCGTCACCGAGATCCACGTCGAGGCCGTCTTCGACGACGGCTCGCGGCTGGCCGTGGTCTCCGACCCGATCGGCGGAGGCTCGCTGGGGGAGGACGCCCCCGGCGCCGTGCTGCCCGGCCCCGCGTATCCCGAGCGGCCCTCGGAGGCGGTCGTGACCGTGCGCAACACCGCCTCCGTGCCGGTCAGCGTGACCTCGCACTTCCACTTCTTCGAGGTCAATCCGCGGCTGGACTTCGACCGTCCGGCGGCGTACGGCATGCGGCTGAACGTCCTGGCCGGATCGTCGGTGCGCTTCGGCCCGGGGGAGGAGCGCGAGGTCGGGCTGGTCCCGATCGGCGGCGACCGCGTGGCGATCGGCTTCGCCGGGCTCGTCGACGGTCCGCTCGACGCGCCCGGTGCCAAGGAGGAGGCGCTGCGGCGAGCCGCCGCGTGCGGGTACCTGGGAGCCGACCGATGAGCATCGATCCGTACGAGTACGCCGCCGTCCACGGCCCGCGCGCCGGGGACCGGGTCCGGCTGGGCGACTCGGGCCTGGTGGTCCGCGTCGAGTCGGACTCGCAGCGGCCCGGCGACGAGTTCCTCGCCGGATTCGGGAAGACCGCCCGCGACGGGCTGGCGCTGAAGGCCGCCGCCGTCCGCGAGACCTGCGACGTGGTGATCAGCAACGTGCTGGTCATCGACGCGGCCGTCGGCATCCGCAAGGTGTCCGTCGGGATCCGCGAGGGCCGCATCCACGCCATCGGCCGGGCCGGCAACCCCGACACGCTCGACGGGGTGGACGTCGTGGTCGGCACGGGCACCTCGATCGTGTCCGGCGAGGGGCTGATCGCCACCGCCGGCGCCGTGGACACCCATGTCCACCTGCTGTCCCCGCGCATCATGGAGGCCTCGCTCGCCTCCGGCGTGACCACGATCATCGGCCAGGAGTTCGGGCCCGTCTGGGGCGTCGGGGTCAACTCGCCGTGGGCGCTGCGGCACGCGTTCAACTCCTTCGACGCGTGGCCCGTCAACATCGGCTTCCTCGGCCGTGGTTCGTCCTCCGACCCGGCACCTCTGGTCGAGGCGCTCGCCGAGGGCGGGGCGTCCGGCTTCAAGGTCCACGAGGACATGGGCGCGCACACCCGAGCCCTGGACACCGCGCTGCGGGTCGCCGAGGAGTACGACGTGCAGGTCGCCCTGCACAGCGACGGCCTGAACGAGTGCCTGTCCGTCGAGGACACCCTCCGCGTGCTGGAAGGCCGCACGATCCACGCCTTCCACATCGAGGGCTGCGGCGGCGGGCACGTCCCCAACGTCCTGAAGATGGCGGGCGTGCCCAACGTCATCGGCTCGTCCACCAACCCCACGCTGCCCTTCGGCCGGGACGCGGTCGGCGAGCACTACGGGATGATCGTCTCCGTCCACGACCTCAAGCCGGACCTGCCGGGCGACGCGGCGATGGCCCGCGACCGCATCCGCGCCGGGACGATGGGCGCGGAGGACGTGCTGCACGACCTGGGGGCGATCGGGATCACCTCCTCCGACGCGCAGGGCATGGGCCGCGCCGGGGAGACCGTGCGCCGCACCTTCGCGATGGCCGGGAAGATGAAGGCCGAGTTCGGCCCCCTGGAAGGGGACGGCCCGCACGACGACAACGCCCGCGTGCTGCGGTACATCGCCAAGCTCACCATCAACCCGGCGATTGCCCACGGCCTCGCCCACGAGATCGGCTCGATCGAGGTGGGCAAGCTCGCCGACATCGTGCTCTGGCGGCCGCAGTACTTCGGCGCCAAACCGCAGATGGTGCTCAAGTCCGGCTTCCCCGCCTACGGCGTCACCGGCGATCCCAACGCCGCCACCGACACCTGTGAACCCCTCGTCCTCGGCCCGCTGTTCGGGGCCCACGGCGCCACCGCCGCCGATCTGTCGGTGGCGTTCGTGGCCCGGCCCGCCCTGGAGCTGGAGAAGGACCGGATGCCCACCCGGCGCCGCCGCGTCGCCGTGCGCGGCACCCGCGGCATCGGACCGGCCGATCTCGTCCTCAACTCCCGTACCGGGCGCGTGGACGTGGACGGCGGGACGGGGCTGGTCACCCTCGACGGCGACCCCCTGCGCTCCGAGCCCGCGGAACAGGTGTCGCTCAGCCGCCTCTACTTCTTGTGACAAGGACCAGCACCATGCACCACCACCCCGCCGCCGACGGCTACGCGATGCCCCCCGAGTGGGCCCCGCACACCCGCACGTGGATGGCGTGGCCCTCGCCCAGCGTGACCTTCGACGGCGCGGAGGACCTCGCCGGCTCCCGCGCGGCCTGGGCGGCGGTGGCCCGGACGATCGCCCGCTTCGAACCGGTGACCGTCGTGGCCCGGCCCGAGGACGCCGTGGGCGCCCGGGAGCTGCTCGGCTTCGACGGCGCGGACGTCACCGTCGCCGAGGCGCCGCTGGACGACGCCTGGATGCGCGACATGGGCCCGACCTTCCTCACCGGCGCCGGCGGGCTCGCGGCCGCCGACTGGACGTTCAACGGCTGGGGCGCCCAGGAGTGGGCCTCCTGGGAGCGGGACGCGAGGATCGGCTCCTTCGTCGCCGACCGGGCCGGGGCCGCGCGCTACGGCACGTCCTTCGTGAACGAGGGCGGCGGCCTCCACGTGGACGGCGAGGGCACCGTGCTGCTCACCGAGACCGTGCAGCTCGACCCGGGCCGTAACCCGGGCTGGACGCGGGAGCGTGCGGAGGCCGAGATCCACGCCTTCCTGGGTACCCGCAAGGCGATCTGGCTGCCCCGGGGCCTCACCGCCGACTACGGCCGCTTCGGCACGCGCGGGCACGTCGACATCGTCGCGGCCTTCGTCCGCCCCGGCGTGGTCGCCGTCCACAGCCAGCAGGACCCGGGCCACCCCGACCACGCGGTCTCGCGGGAGGTCGTGTCCCTGCTGCGGACCGCGACCGACGCCCGGGGCCGGCCGCTGGAGGTCGTCGAGCTGCCCGCTCCCGGCATCCGGGAGGTGGACGGCGAGCCGGTCGACTACTCCTACGTCAACCATTACCTCTGCAACGGCGCCGTGATCCTCTGTGCCTTCGGCGACCCCGCCGACGAGGTCAACCAGAAGATCTTCCAGCGGCTCTTCCCGGACCGCGAGGTGGTCCTGGTGGACGCTCGTACGATCTTCGCCCACGGTGGTGGTATTCATTGCATCACCCAGCAGCAGCCCCGGGTGTGACCGCCCCACCGTCTCCGGAGGAACAGTGACCGGATCCGCCCGTCCGCGGCGGCGGCTCAAGCAGCCCCGCGAGGACGTGATGGCCGCCGCCATGGCGACCATCGCCGAACGCGGGCTGGCCGAGCTGACCATCGCGGGCCTCGGCCGGCAGGTCGGCATGAGCAGCGGCCACATCCTCTACTACTTCGGCAGCAAGGACGAGCTGCTGCTGCAGACCCTCGAGTGGAGCGAGGAGCAGCTCGCCGCCGAGCGCAGGCGGGTGCTGGGCGGTCCCGCCGCCCCCCGCGAGCGGCTCGACGCGGTCATCGACCTCTACCTCCCCGACGGGCGCCGCGATCCGCGCTGGACGCTCTGGTCCGAGATCTGGAACAGGACGACCGCCGCCGAGGAGGTGCTGCGCCGCCAGCTCGACCTCGAACTGGTCTGGCACCGCGACCTGGTCGCCCTGCTCGCCGAGGGCATCTCGCGCGGCGACTTCCGGCCGCTGGACCCGGAGCGCTTCACGGTACGGCTGCGGGCCCTGCTGGACGGCTTCGGCGTGCCTCTGGTCATCGGGCTGCCCGGGATGGACCGGGAGCAGGCGCTGGGGCACGTCAGGGAGTTCCTGGACGAGTCGCTCACCCCCGCGTCCGCCGGCTGACCGGCTCAGTCCGGCGCCCGGGGCCTGAACAGGGCGTTCCTCACGGCCACCGGGCAGGTGACCGCATCATGAGACCGTGTCCCACGTCCGCGGGTCCTGTGGCAGACTGCCGATGTGCCCTCGTTCGCCATGATTATCGGCAGCAGGCGCGCCGGTCCTCAGTGACCGCTCACCGCAGACCTTCGCGGAAGCGATCACCGTGTCCCAGACCCGCGCGCAGACCTCTCGCACCCGCGAGAGGTTTTTTCGTTTCCCGGCCCACCCGCGCCGGAGGCGGCGCAGCGCGAGGGATGATGGGGGCAAGTGGAGCCCGGTCTTCCGGAACCACTCACCCGACAGGAGTTGGAACAAACCATGACGGCCGTACTGGACGACAGCTTCCACGTCTTCGACACCACGCTGCGCGACGGCGCGCAGCGCGAGGGCATCAACCTCACCGTCGCCGACAAGCTGACGATCGCCCGGCACCTGGACGACTTCGGGGTGGGCTTCATCGAGGGCGGCTGGCCCGGCGCCAACCCGCGCGACACCGAGTTCTTCGCCCGTGCCGCCGCCGAGCTGGACCTGCGGCACGCCCAACTGGTGGCGTTCGGCGCCACCCGCCGCGCCGGAGGCAGCGCCGCCGAGGATCCGCAGGTCAAGGCGCTGCTGGAGTCGGGCGCCCCGGTCATCACCCTGGTCGCCAAGTCCCACGACCGCCATGTCGAGCTGGCTCTGCGCACCACCCTCGAGGAGAACCTGGAGATGGTCCGGGACACCGTCTCCCATCTGCGTTCCCAGGGCCGCCGGGTCTTCGTCGACTGCGAGCACTTCTTCGACGGCTACAAGGCCAACCCGGCGTACGCCAAGGAGGTCGTGCGCGCCGCCCACGAGGCCGGGGCCGACGTGGTCGTCCTGTGCGACACCAACGGCGGCATGCTGCCCGCCCAGATCACCGCCGTGGTCCGCACCGTGCTCGCCGACACCGGCGCCCGCCTGGGGATCCACGCGCAGGACGACACCGGCTGCGCCGTCGCCAACACCCTGGCCGCCGTCGACGCGGGCGCCACCCATGTGCAGTGCACCGCGAACGGTTACGGCGAGCGGGTCGGCAACGCCAACCTCTTCCCGGTCGTGGCGGCGCTGGAGCTCAAGTACGGGCGCAAGGTCCTGCCCCCCGGCACCCTCGCCGAGATGACCCGCATCTCGCACGTCATCGCCGAGGTCGTCAACCTCACGCCCTCCACCCATCAGCCGTACGTGGGGATCTCCGCCTTCGCCCACAAGGCCGGGCTGCACGCCTCCGCGATCAAGGTCGACCCCGACCTCTACCAGCACATCGACCCGGAACTCGTCGGCAACACCATGCGCATGCTGGTCTCCGACATGGCGGGCCGCGCCTCGGTCGAGCTCAAGGGCAAGGAACTCGGCATCGACCTCGGCGACGACCGCGAGCTGATCGGCCGGGTCGTGGAGCGCGTCAAGGAGCGTGAACTCGCCGGCTACACCTACGAGGCCGCCGACGCCTCCTTCGAACTCCTGCTGCGCGAGGAGGTGGAGGGCCGCCCGCTGCACTACTTCCGGGTCGAGTCCTGGCGCGCCATCGTCGAGGACCGCCCCGACGGCACCCACGCCAACGAGGCGACGGTCAAGGTGTGGGCCGACGGCCAGCGCATCGTCGCCACCGCCGAGGGCAACGGCCCGGTCAACGCGCTGGACCGCGCGCTGCGCGTCGCCCTGGAGCGCACCTACCCGCAGCTGGCGAAGCTGGAGCTGGTCGACTACAAGGTCCGCATCCTGGAGGGCAAGCACGGCACCGAGTCGATCACGCGAGTGCTGGTCTCCACCACCGACGGCAGCACCGAGTGGTCCACCGTGGGCGTCGGCGAGAACGTCATCGCCGCCTCGTGGCAGGCCCTGGAGGACGCGTACGCGTACGGGCTGCTGCGCGCCGGCGTCGACCCGCGCCGGAACGACTGAGGAGCGCGAGCGAAAGGGGCGGACGCGGTGTATTCGCCCGCGTCCGCCGCGCCGAAAGGGCAACGGGCACAAAGGCGGCTGCCGCGCCGGAATCATCGCCGTGGGCACCGGAATTCCCACGCCGGTATTTCCGGGCGATGGATCCGTCCGGAAGAGCGACCGTCCATGAGTGGACACCCGGCGCCCGGGTCGTTACGGTCGAATGGTCGGCGTCATCGACGTGGGATGACTTGATCCGCAGGTCAGATGGCGTCCGCAGCCGGAATCGACCGGCTATCGTGGTGCCCGGCGCATCGCATTGCAGATTTCGCTCCCTGGCCCGCCGCCGCATGCCGTTTCACGCGCCCCGGCCAGGTCGAGGCACCATCCGCGCGTACCAGATTCCAGGGAAGAAGAAAGTCATGCGCGCCAAGCGAAACATCGCATTGCTGGCCAGCCCCTTCGTCGCGGCCGCGGCGCTGGCGTTCTCGTCGGCGGTACCGGCGACGGCGTCCGCGGACGCGTCGCACCACGCGACGGCGTCCGCGCAGCAGGCTCCCGGCAAGAACGACCCGAAGTACCAGCAGGGCTACAACGCCGGACTGCTCGACGGGCGCTTCGACGGGAACTCCTGCTCGTACTACGACTCCTACAGTCCGCAGACCACGAACTCCAAGTACAGGTCGGGCTACTCCAACGGCTACAACGTCGGCTACAACGCCACCTGCGACGACAGGTAGCACCACCGGCACGACCGGCACCCCGGCGGAGACCCGCGCGCTCGGGCCCCAAGTGCCGTGCATACGCGCGTAGAACGCCGGGCACACTCCTCCTGCTCCACCTGCACCGCCGCCCCACCGGAAGCACGGTCCCCAGCAGGAGGAATCCCCCATGAAGGTCCGCTCCCTCCTGAGCGCGCTCGTTCTCGCGCTCGGAGTGCTGTTCGCCCCCGGCGTCGGCCTGGCCGCGTCCCACGACGCCTACGCCGTCACCAAACTGACGCACGCCCAGGCCACGACGATGTTCCGCAACGCCGGGATCACCTGGTCCTCGTCGGGTGGCTGTTCCAACCGCAACAACGCGACCTGCACGTCCTTCGACCAGCTCAACCAGGCGACCGCCCAGGGCGCGGTGACCCTGAAGGGCGCCACCGGCTGCGCCCTGAACATCACCGGAGGCACCGAGACCGGTCACGCGAGCGGCACCTACTCGCACTGGAACGGCTACAAGCTCGACTACGGCAAGAACAGCTGCGTCACCAACTACATCCACAGCGCCTTCACCTACATCGGCCTGCGCGGTGACGGCGCTCCCCAGTACCGGTCCGGTTCGGGCAACGTCTACGCCGACGAGGGCAACCACTGGGACGTCCTGTACTACAACTGCGGCGGCTGCTGATCCGTGCCGGGTGAACCGCCCGCGGCTCGGTCCCGGCCGAGCCGCGGGCGGTCCCGCGCCTCTACGGCGGGCTCACCGCAGCCGTCGAGTCCAGCACCAGGATCCCGTCGCGGCCCCGGCGCAGCAGCGGCCAGGGCGGGTCACGCCCACGCCCGCACCTCCACCCGGTCGCCCACCGCGATCGTGCCGGGCCGGAGGACCGCCGCCTTCATCGCGAAGCTCACCTTGTTGCCGTACTCCGGCTCGCGCCGGTAGCCCGCCAGGGAGCGCACCGGCTCAGGGCCGGCGGTGCGGCCGGTCGCCTGGTCGACCATCGGCACGGAGCAGCGCATGGCGCGCACGGAGTAGCCGACGCGGACGGCGCCGACGTCCATCAGCCGCACCCGGTCCTCGGTGTGGGGCTCGGTCCAGCCCACGACCACGATGTTGGGGCGGAAGCGGTCCATGGGCACGGGGGCGGCGCCCCGCTCCACGATGCGCCGGTTGAGGTCGTCGAGAGAGGCCAGTGAGGCCACGGAGAGGGCGTGGGCATCGGCGAAATTGACCTTGCCGGGGTGCTCGCCCCAGCCGTCCCGGTCGAAGCCGGGGCGGACCCGGACCAGCCGCGAGGGCACGCCCAGCGCCTCGGAGAACCACGCCGCGGCCTCCTCGCCCTGGTCCACCGCCGGTCCCTGGGGCCGGTCGAAGATGCTGACCTCGCGCAGCGGGCCCTCGTGCGCCACCTCCACCGACAGTTCCCCGGCACCGGGCGCGGACAGCGCCAAGTGCTTCCCGTCGTCGGTGACTTCGACGCGCACGACCGCCATCCGCGGCAGCGTGCGCTGGCTGCGGAAGCTGCCGTCGGAGGCGTCGACGACCATGAACGTACGGTCGTGGACCAGCCCGGTCGCGGTGACCTCGGCGTGCTCCAGGGGCACGCCCGAGCAGCCCTTGACGGGGTAGCAGGTCAGCGAGTGCACGGTCGCGGCGGCCATGGTGCACGTCCTTCCGGGAAGCGGTGGGAAACCCATTCGATCACGGTCCCGCGCCGGGCGTACCTTCCTCGCGTGACCGATGACACAGGGATACGGATCAGGCCCGCCGATGCCTCGGACGCGGACGCGATCACCGCGCTCTTCCTCGCCTCCAGGGCGGCGGCCATGCCCTATCTGCCCCGGCTGCACAGCGACGAGGAGACCCGGTGGTGGATCGCGAACATCGTCCTGGAGCAGTGCCGGGTGTGGGTGGCCGAGCAGGCCGTCACCGGTGCCGCGCTCGGTTTCGCGGCCCTCGACGGCGGCCGGCTCGAGCACCTCTACCTGCGCCCCGACGCGCGCGGACGGGGCATCGGCGCGTCGCTCCTCGACGAGGTCCTGCGGCACCACCCGGACGGCCCACTCTCGCTCCACGTGTTCCAACGCAACACCGCGGCACGCGCGTTCTACGAACGGCACGGCTTCCGCGCGGTCCCGGGCAGCGCGGGCACCGGGAACGAGGAGGGGGAGCCCGACCTGACCTACCGTCTGCACCCGGTGGACACCCGGTGACCAACGGCACACGTACCGACCGGTAACGCGACGGGTCCGCGGATCATAGGGTGAGCGCCGTACGCTCCCCACCCTCGAACCCCGGGAGACCGCATGCGTTCCGCGAAGGACTTCTTCCGACCGCTGGCCGTGGGGGCCCCGGCCCCCGTACGGGAAGTGCCGTTCAGGCCGTCGCGGATGATCCACTTCTTCGATCCGAGCAACGAGAGGATGGCGGCCAAGGTCCCCGCCATCGCCCCCACGGTGGACGTCCTGCTGGGCAACCTGGAGGACGCCGTCTCCGCCGACCACAAGGAGGCCGCGCGGGCCGGCCTGGTGGCCACGGCGAAGGCCCACGACTTCGGCGACACCCAGCTGTGGACCCGGATCAACAGCCTCGACTCACCCTGGGCGCTGGACGACCTGCTGACCCTGGTCGCGGAGATCGGCCACAAGCTCGACGTCGTCATGGTGCCCAAGGTCGAGGGCGCCGAGGACATCCACTACGTCGACCGGCTGCTCGCCCAACTGGAGGCCAAGGCGGGCATCGAGCGGCCGATCCTCGTCCACGCGATCCTGGAGACCGCGACGGGCGTCGCGAACGTCGAGGAGATCGCCGGGGCCAGCCCCCGGATGCAGGGCATCTCCCTCGGCCCGGCGGACCTCGCGGCGAGCCGCCGTATGAAGACCACCCGCGTCGGCGGTGGGCACCCCGGGTACCTCGTGCGGGAGGACCCCAAAGGCCTCCTGGGCACAGAAGGGGAGATGGAACTGCCCCGGCTGACCTTCCAGCAGGACCTGTGGCACTACACGATCGCGCGCATGGTCGACGCCTGCGCCGCGCACGGGATCCTGCCGTACTACGGCCCGTTCGGCGACATCAAGGACACCACCGCCTGCGAGGACCAGTTCCGCAACGCCTTCCTGCTCGGCTGCGTCGGCGCGTGGAGCCTGCACCCGGTGCAGATTGACATCGCCAAGCGGGTCTTCTCCCCGGCGCCGGCCGACGTGGCCTGGGCGCGCAGGGTCATCGACGCCATGGGCGACGGCACCGGCGCGGTGATGATCGACGGCAAGATGCAGGACGACGCCACGGTCAAGCAGTGCCATGTCGTCGTCGAGCTCGCGGAGGCCCTGGCCGCCCGTGACCCGGAGCTGGCCGAGACCTACGAGGCCGCGTACAAGGAGCAGGAGCAGAACCGATGACCGACGCGATCCTGCGGCCGCGCCGCTCCGTCCTCTACATGCCCGGCGCGAACGAGCGGGCCCTGGAGAAGGCCAAGACCCTTCCCACCGACGCGCTCATCCTCGACCTGGAGGACTCCGTCGCGCCCGACGCCAAGCCCGACGCGCGCAAGCGGGTCGCGGCGGCCGCCGCCTCCGGCGAGTACGGATACCGGGAGGTCACCATCCGGGTGAACTCGCCCGGCACCCCCTGGCACGAGGACGACCTGCGGGCCGCGGCGGAGGCCGGGCCGGACGCCGTGGTCGTGCCCAAGGTCGACTCGGCCGCGACCGTGCACGCCATCGAGCGCGCTCTGGAGGCGGCCGGCGCCCCCGACAGCACGGCCATCTGGGCGATGGTGGAGACCCCGCGCGCGATGCTCGACGCCCGCGCGATCGCGGCGGCCTCGGAGCGGCTCGCCGTCCTGGTCATGGGCACCAACGACCTCGCCAAGGAACTGCACGCCGAGCACGTCCCCGGCCGCGCCCCGCTGCTCACCGGACTGTCCCTCGCTCTTTTGGGTGCCCGCGAGGCCGGCAAGGCGATTCTGGACGGTGTCTACAACGACGTCAGGGACATGGCGGGCTTCGAGGCGGAGTGCGTCCAGGGCCGGCAGTTCGGCTTCGACGGCAAGACCCTGATCCACCCCGGGCAGGTGGAGGTCTGCAACAGGGCCTTCGCGCCCTCGCAGGAGGAAGCGGACAAGGCACGGCGCATCATCGAGGCATTCGAGGAGGCCATGGCCGCGGGACGCGGGGTGGTCACGGTCGACGGCCGCATGATCGAGAACCTCCATGTGGATGACGCCCGGCGTGTCCTTGCGCTGGCCGAGGCGGTGTCCGGGAGGTAGCGATCCGGCCGTGTCCGGGTGGACGACCGCTACAAAGAATGGGTCCCGCACGCGACGTGCGGGGCCTTTCTTGTGTTGGTTCTGTCCAGATGCTCCATGAAGCGGGTCCGGACACTGTACGAAGTCGACGCCGATTTTGGCGGCCCCCCGCTCGTATGGTCGATGGCATGAGCGTTTTGGACGAGGTGCCGACCCAGCCCGCCGAGGCCGAAGGGGCCGAAGAGGCCGCGCAGCCGGCGAATGACGCCCGCGGGCGCGTCGCGGAGCTGCACGCCATCCGCGAGCAGGTCCGGCTCGGCCCCAGCGAGAAGGCGACCCAGGCCCAGAAGGCCAAGGGCAAGCTGACGGCCCGCGAGCGCATCGAGCTGCTGCTCGACGAGGGTTCCTTCAACGAGGTGGAGCCGCTGCGCCGGCACCGCGCCAGCGGATTCGGCCTGGAGGCGAAGAAGCCGTACACCGACGGCGTCATCACCGGCTGGGGCACCGTCCACGGACGGACCGTCTTCGTGTACGCCCATGACTTCCGGATCTTCGGCGGCGCGCTGGGCGAGGCCCACGCCAGCAAGATCCACAAGATCATGGACATGGCCATCTCGGCCGGTGCGCCGCTGGTCTCGCTCAACGACGGTGCCGGCGCCCGCATCCAGGAGGGCGTCTCCGCGCTCGCCGGCTACGGCGGCATCTTCCAGCGCAACACCCGCGCCTCCGGTGTGATCCCGCAGATCTCCGTGATGCTCGGCCCCTGCGCCGGCGGCGCGGCGTACTCCCCGGCCCTGACGGACTTCGTGTTCATGGTCCGGGAGACCTCGCAGATGTTCATCACCGGCCCGGACGTCGTCCAGGCCGTCACCGGCGAGAAGATCTCCCAGAACGGCCTCGGCGGTGCCGACGTCCACTCCGAGGTCTCCGGTGTCTCGCACTTCGCGTACGACGACGAGCAGACCTGCCTGGAGGAGGTCCGCTACCTGCTGTCGATGCTGCCGCAGAACAACCGCGAGAACCCCCCGTCGGTCCCCGCCGCGGACCCGGTCGACCGGCGCGGCGACGTCCTGCTGGACATCGTCCCGGCCGACGGCAACCGCTCGTACGACATGCACCAGGTGATCGAGGAGATCGTCGACGACGGCGAGTACCTGGAGATCCACGAGCGCTGGGCGACCAACATCATCGTGGCCCTGGCCCGCCTCGACGGCCAGGTCGTCGGCATCATCGCCAACCAGCCCGCCTCCCTCGCCGGCGTCCTCGACATCGAGGCCAGCGAGAAGTCGGCCCGCTTCGTGCAGATGTGCGACGCCTTCAACATCCCGCTCATCACCCTTCTGGACGTCCCCGGCTTCCTGCCGGGCGTCGACCAGGAGCACGGTGGCATCATCCGGCACGGCGCCAAGCTGCTGTACGCGTACTGCAACGCGACCGTGCCCCGGATCTCGCTGATCCTGCGGAAGGCGTACGGAGGTGCGTACATCGTCATGGACAGCCAGTCGATCGGCGCCGACCTCACCTACGCCTGGCCCACCAACGAGATCGCCGTCATGGGCGCCGAGGGTGCCGCCAACGTCATCTTCCGGCGCCAGATCGCCGAGGCAGACGACCCCGACGCCATGCGCGCCCGCATGGTGAAGGAGTACAAGTCCGAGCTGATGCACCCCTACTACGCCGCCGAGCGCGGCCTGGTGGACGACGTGATCGACCCCGCCGAGACGCGCGAGGTCCTCATCCGCTCGCTCGCGATGCTGCGCACCAAGCACGCCGACCTGCCGTCCCGCAAGCACGGCAACCCGCCCCAGTAAGGGAGAGACGAACCCCGTGAGCACCCCTGCCGACAGCACCTCCGCCGCCCTCGTGCGCGTGGAGCGCGGCCACGCCAGCGACGAGGAGCTGGCCGCCCTCACCGCTGTCCTGCTCGCCCGCGCCGCGGCCCAGGGCCAGGACGCGACCGACTACGTCAAGCCCCGCTCCACGGCCGGCTGGCGCCGCCTGGAGCGGCAGTCCGGCTTCAGCGCGCCGCACAGCTGGCGCAGCTGACCCTCCGGTCCCGTACGACGGCGGCGCGGCACCCCTCGGGGTGCCGCGCCGCCGTCGTGTGGAGGGGGCGCCACCGCCTCGCGGCGCGAGTGACGGGGGTCGTGAGGCGCCGCCCCGCGGGGCTGTGGGGGGCTGCGGGGCCGTTGGGCGGAGGCGCGGGCCGTGCCGTTACGACGCCTCCCGTCGCGTGTGCAGCGCGGCGATCCCCGCCGTTCCGGCGACGAACAGCGTGCCGTCGCCGGCGAGGGCGAGTGCCGCGGCGCGGTGCGGCGGGGTGAGGACCCGGCGTGTCGCCTCGAAGAGGTTCCACAGATGCAGTTCACCGTCGGACCAGGCCGCGGCCACCATGGGTCCCGCGGGGGTGTCGGAGGCCGCGAGAGCGGTCACCACCGCCTCGCGCCGGTCGACGGGTTCGGGCATCGGGTCGGTGCCCGTCTCCCACAGGCGCAGTGTTCCGTCGGCTCCGCCGCTCAGACAGAAGGTCAGGTCGTGCGCCGGTACCTCCAGGAGGGCCAGAGCCGTGACCGGGGCGGGATGCAGTGTGCGGCCCGCGGCGCCCCGGTCGTGGGCGTCCACGTCCCACAGATGGGCGCGGCCCCCGGCGTCGCCCACGACGACGTGGCGGCCGCAGGCGGCGAGGGCGGTGGGCGCGGCGGCCGCCGGGTTGTGGACGTCGGCGATCCGGGAGAGGGCGACGGAGACGTCACCCGCGGGGTGCAGGAAGTCGTTGCCGTCCAGGAGGAGCACGCTCCCCGCGAGCGAGACCGCGGCGACCGGCCGCACGGCGGGATCGGCCGGGACGCCCCGCCGGACGCCGCCGGTCGCCGGGTCGAGGAGCCGCAGCCGGCCCACCGGGTCGGCGGTGAGCAGCGCGTCGCCGCCCAGGGTCAGCGCGGTGACCGGCTCGGGCGAGGCCCACCGGGCGGTCCAGGAGTGCCCGCGGGCCAGGGGGGCGAGGTAGGCGGCGAGCTTCGGGTCGTCGGCGAGCGCGGCCGCGTGCAGGACGGCGGCCCGTTCGGGACCGGTGAGACCCAGCCCGGTGAGTGCGGGAGCGGCGCGGCGCCACACGGCACGCAGCCCCGGCGGGGCGGGGGTGCGGGAGTCCGCCAGGGCGGCCGTGATCGCGGGAGCGGGACCGTGGACGAGGAAGCCCGGGTCACCGGTGAGCCGGCCGGCGGTGCCCGTGGCCAGGGCGAGGCCGAGAACCCGGGCACGCACCGTTTCCGGCGCCCGTTCCCAGTCGGGGCTGCCGGCGGGCCCGGCCGGTACCGAGGCCAGCAGCCCCGCCAACTCCTCGCCGTCCATCGCCGGTTCCGTTGCGGAGAGGGCGCCCGGGAGCGCCACCTCCCGGAACGGCGCGAGCCGGCCGACGGTGCCGGAGTCCGCCGCTTCCACGATCAACCGTACGTGGGGGAGGCGCAGCAGCGGCCCGAGCAGCCCGCCGACGATCTCCGCGGGAGCCGCCCCGAGCGCCTGGTGCAGATCGGGAACCGCGAGCAGGACCGGCCGTGCGTCGCGGGCCAGCCTGCGCAGGACGTCCGGTGCGTCGAGCGGGCCGTACCCGAGTTGGCGGCCCATCTCCCAGGTGAACACCTCGGCCGTGAGCCCCGCGGCGGGCACCAGCGCGTGCACGCGCAGCGCGGGATGGGGACCGGAGCCGGTGACGTACCAGGCCAGGAGCCTGCTCTTGCCGCCGCCGCGCCCACCGGTGAGCAGGCAGAGCCGGGGGGCCGTTCCGTCGGCTGCCCAGTCGAGCAGCGCGCGCCCGGACGGCACCAGGGCGTCGTCGAGCGGCGGCCAGGCCGCGTCGCCGGGCGCCGTCACGCGTCCGCGCTCCCGCGCAGCCGGCGCAGGCCCTCCGCCCGGGACTCCGCGTCCTCGCCGTACGGGAAGGTGTGGGTGAGCCGAGCGTCCGGGAAGACGTCGCCGAGCCACATCGCGCAGTAGTGCCCGGGCAGGAAACACGCCTCCAGATCGGTGTGGACGGCCGTCACCTGCTCCGGCTCGACCCCCGCCGCCCCCAGGGACGCCCACAGCCGCTCCTCCGGGTGAACGCAGATGCCGCTCGCCTGGGTGAAGATCTTCTTCTCCCCGCCCGCGTCCACGACCTCCATCGCCGCGAACCACCGCACGCTCGCGGTGTCCCGGATGTCGTCGAGCACCAGCGGCCACCAGTTCTCGCGGTCGGCGAACGCCGGTTCGTCCAGCGCGCGCAGCCGCTCCTCCAGCCTGCCGAAAGCCGCCCGGGCCTCGGCGGGGTCGTCCGTCCCGGCGATCGCGCCCAGGGCCAGATCCAGTTCGAGCAGGCCCTGCGCGAAGGCGGCGGCCGAACCGCCGACGAACCGGGTCGGCTCGTCGTAGCCGAGCAGGACCGCCCGCACGGCGCCCTGCGCGTCCACGCACAGCTCGTAGCCCCTGTCGTCGCCCAGCCGGGTCCAGGTGTCCTGGCCCTCCCCCCGGACCTCCGCGCCGACGGAGCGCGCGAACTCGCCCAGCGGGACGGGATCGGCGGTGCCGGTGCGGAAGTACGGGCCGACCTGCAGCGGCAGGACGAGTTCTGCCAGCCGGCGCACACCCTCGGCGCCGAACCGCCCGGTGAGTCCTTCGCCCGTGGTCACCACATGCCTCCGCAGATGTCCTCGATCACGGCGTGCCACAGCCCCTCGGAGCGGGCGAAGGGCAGCGGGTCGGCCTCGGAGATCTCCCGGCGCACCTCCGCGGCCGCGCGTCGTACGGCCTCCAGATCCTGGTTCGCGCCGCCCTTGGTGGTGAACTCCGGGCGCCGCACGGCGAGGACCTGCATCGCGTACGCCATGCCCGACAGGTCGGTGTGGACGGGTTCGGCCTCGCCGAGCTCGCCGTGCAGCGCGAGGACGCGGCCCGACGCGCCGTCCAGGGCGAGGGCGCTCCAGGCGGCCTCGCCCAGGAAGAACCAGTGGCGCACGGCGTCCGGGCCGAGTCCGAACGCGGCGAGTTCCTCCTCGCCGTACTCGTCGAGCAGCGGGGTGAGTCCGCCGCCCAGGTCGTCGACGACCTCGAACAAGGCGCCTTCGACGAGGGGCAGGCCGACGTCCGCCAGGAAGGTGCGCGTGGGGACGTGGGAGAGCTCCGGTGCCTGTGCCTGTTCCGGCAGGCGCACCACGGCGTCGGCGCCGAAGGTCCGCACCAGCGTGTCGTGGGTGACGGTGCTGATCATGTCTCCTCTGAACGGCCGTCGCGGCGGCGGTGACGTCAGCGCCGGTGGCGGCCGAGCCGGTTGGTGTAGTCGTTGAGGGCGTCGTTCCCGCGGGCCTGGGAAGCCTCCCGGTTCCGCTTCAGTTCCTCGGGCGTCGCACCCGTTGCGTTCTCACCGTATTCGAAGCTGTGCGACACCTGGACATCCTCCGGGAGGTGGCGTTGGAGCCATTCGCCGCAGTAGTACGGGTACGTCCGGCAGGGCGCGCGCTCGGTGTAGGCCTCGGTCACCCCGTCCCCGGTCCCGCCGCGTATGAGGGGGATGCCCAGCACGCGCTCCGAGTGCCGCGAGTCGGTGCTGTGGCCGACCAGGATGAACTCGTTGTCACCGTCCTTGATCCGGAACGCCGCGTAGTTGCGGTTGCCGTAGTCCCCGAGGGCGTGCCGCGCCATCTGGGTGGCGCGGGACAGATCGGTGCTCCCGGCCTCCACCGGTTCGGAGCGCTTGCGGGGCCCCTCCTTGCCGGGGGGAGTGCGGCCCAGCGGGACCGACCTCTTGCGGTGGCCGGGGAGCGGGTTGCCCCCGTCGATGAGCCTGCCGACCAGCGGATCGTTCGCCGAGTCCGCCTTGGTCCGCGAGATTCCGGTGGGATCGTTGCCGTCGAAGCCGAGCCGGTGCACGGTGCCGTGCTCGTCGACCAGGTACACGGGTGTCTTGTCACCGAAGTTCTGCAGCTGCCCGGCCGAGTGGGTCTTGTGCAGGCCGACGAGGTCGGCGGCGGTGCGCTCGTCGTTGTCCTTGTGGTTGCTGTGCATCTGGCGCACGCCGCGTCGCATGTCCCCGGTGATGTGCGACGCGGCGCTGTCCAGGCCGTTGCCCACGCCCGTGATGACGGTCTCGATGAACTGTTCGGCGGCCTGGGTCAGTTCCCCGCCCTTGCCCTTCGTCCTCGAGTGGTGCCCTCGGGCGCGGTGGAGCTTGTCACGGCCCCGGGACTTCATCTCCTCGCCGTGGTTGCCGACGGAGGCGTCGAAGTCGTCGTAAGCGCCTTCGTCGTGGCGTATCTGGTCGCCCCCGCCTCCACCGCCCCCGCCGCCGCCGCCCCCGCCGCCTCCGGCGCTGGCCAGCACGAAGCTGCCGTCCTTGCCGCCGCTCACCTGGTGCTTGGCGTCCTCCACGCCCTGCTGGAAGCCGTCCTTGCCCGCGTCGGCCGCACGGCCGAGGTCCACGCCGTGCTGGATGCCCAGCGCGTTGGCGCCGAGCTGGATGGCCAGGTCGCCGGCCATGTTGCCCAGGGCCGCGTACACCGGGCCCGTCGCGAGGCCGATGACCTGGTCGAGCGCCTGCTGGGCGGCCTCCTTGAAGAGGCGTTTGACGATGATGCGGGTCGCCTGGGTGGCGCCCGCCGCGCCGAGTTCCGACAGGCCCAGGGTGAAGGGCGCGGCGGCCTGGGCGGCGATGAGCTCGACCGCCAGGATCCCGAGCTGGACCACCGCGCCGATCTTGGCGCCCTCGATCACCAGGGCCACGCCGTCGAGCGCGGTCGCACCGAGCCGGCCGGCATCGGCGAGGTTGCCCAGGTGTGAACCGACCTTGTTCCAGTGGGCGTTGAAGGCATCGACGGCCGGACCCTCGGTCGCCCCGAGCAGGCCGGCCACGGCCTCGTGCAGGCCGCCGCCGCCGTGGTCCACGTCGTCGGCGAACTCCCGGAGGGCCGCGGCCATTTCGCGGTAGTCGTCCTCGTCCACGTTCGGCCACATGATGCCGATCAGGTCGAGGAACCAGGCCAGTTCGTCCGGCAGTACGACGCCCATGAGCAACCCCCGTCGACTCCGGCGCAAGAAGCGGTTCTTCCGCCTCTCTTTTACCAAACACCTTACGAGTGCGAGCGGTTGCTGACCGAATATGAAGGAAACGCGAAGGCCCCGCACATGATGTGCGGGGCCTTTCGCGTCGTGCGGGGAGCGGGAGCCGCTACCGCAGGCGCGCCATCAGGGCGTGCTCGACCAGCGTGATGAGCGCGCTCTTCGCCTCGGCGCGGTGCCGGGCGTCCGTGATGATGATCGGCGCCTCGGGGCCGATCTGGAGGGCCTCGCGGACCTCCTCCGGGTTGTACGGCTGGTGCCCGTCGAAGCCGTTGAGGGCGATGACGAAGGGCAGACCGCTGTTCTCGAAGTAGTCGACCGCCGGGAAGCAGTCGGCCAGCCGGCGGGTGTCCACGAGGACGACGGCGCCGATGGCACCGCGGACCAGGTCGTCCCACATGAACCAGAAGCGGTCCTGGCCGGGCGTGCCGAACAGGTAGAGGATCAGGTCCTCGTCCAGGGTGATACGGCCGAAGTCCATCGCCACGGTGGTCGTGGTCTTGTCCGGCGCGTGGGTCAGATCGTCGATGCCCGCCGAGGCGGAGGTCATCACGGCTTCGGTACGCAGCGGGTTGATCTCCGATACGGCACCGACGAACGTGGTCTTGCCCACGCCGAAGCCGCCCGCCACCACGATCTTCGCCGAGGTGGTTGAGCGAGCTGGACCGCTAGAGCTTGCGAAGTCCACTGAGCACCCTTTCGAGCAGTGTCACGTCTGGCTGTCCGCCCGAGGCATCGTCGCCACCGGGCTGGTGAATGGCGACGAGCCCGGCCTCCGCCAGGTCGGCGACGAGGATTCGGGCGACGCCGAGGGGGATGGAGAGGAGCGCGGAGATCTCCGCGACCGACTTGATCTCCCGGCAGAGGATGCAGATCCGCTGGTGCTCCGGCAACTGACCCCGCAACTGCGCCGGGTCGGCGGTCGTGCTGACCAGCGCCTCGATGGCGAGCTGGTAGCGCGGCCGGGTTCGGCCGCCGGTCATGGCATAGGGGCGGACCAGACCGGACGGCGGCTTGGAACGGCCGGCGGCCTGGGACGTCCGTGGCGGTGGCGCCTGGGGGGGTTCGTACGGCTGGATCCTCGGCTGCCGGTGCGACGGCATGGGACCGGGACCTGGGGTTCCCCCTCCGTAGGAAGGGGATGGCTCCTGGCTCGGCGCCGAGGGAAAGTTGAACCGCTTGAGGGGCGGCTGCTGTTGGTGATTGCCGTACTGATCTCCGCCTGGGGGCGTTGCCACGGGTCCTCCTCCAGCTGGGTAGCGCGTCTGAGCACCCTACGGGTACTCAGACGCGCCCGCATGCCTGTCTGTCAGTTGAGCAGGCTGCCCTGCAATTCCGCACGAAGGTCGGGAGTGAGGACATTGCCCGCACGGTCGACCAGCAGGGCCATCTCGTAGCCCACGAGGCCGATGTCGCACTCCGGGTGCGCCAGCACGGCCAGCGAGGATCCGTCCGAGACGGACATGATGAAGAGGAAGCCGCGCTCCATCTCCACGACGGTCTGGTTCACGTGGCCGCCCTCGAAGATGCGGGAGGCACCCGCGGTCAGCGAGGTCAGACCGGAGGCCACCGCGGCCAGCTGGTCCGCACGGTCCCGCGGGAATCCCTCGGACATCGCCAGCAGCAGGCCGTCGGCAGAGACCACAACCGTATGGGAGACCCCTGGGGTCTGGTCCACGAAACTGGTGATCAACCAGTTCAGGTTCTGTGCCGCCTGGCTCATCGGACTCAACTAACGCTCCTGGTGCTTGGGGCCGAAGCCCTGGCCGTTCGTGTCAGTTCCCGCAGTGCGCCCCTGCTGGACGCCGCGCCGCAGATTGCTCAGTCGGCCGCGGACGTCCTCGGGTGCACGGGAGACCATGGGGCCGCCCTGCGGAGTCTGCTGTGCGGTGCCCGGGACCAGGTTGGCCTTGGGGACCCGCCGGGGCAGGCCGGAGGGGGTGACCCCGCCCGCCTTGGGCTTGCGGGCCTGTTCGGCCCGCTGCCAGTTGTCGTCGTTCGTGGAGCGCCACTCGTCGGGCTCCCCGCCCGATGCCGGCGCGGAGGGTGCCGGCTGTGCCGGGAAGCCGTCCGCCGCCTGGGTCTCCGGCGCGGCCGGGCCCGCCGGGCCGGACTGCTGCCATCCGCGGTCGCGGCGCGGAAGGCCCGCGTCGGTGACCGAGGAGTGCAGCGGGCCGGAGGTCGGACCCGGTCGGTCGAAGCCTACGCGCTCCGGGGCCTCGAAGGGGACGGCAGTCGCGGAATCGGCTCCGCCCTGGGCCGGGAAGGCCGGCGGCTGGGCCGTCTGCGGCAGGTCGCCGCCGGGCATCGCCGTCCACTCCTGCTGGGCGTAGCCGTTCTGCTGCTGCCACTCGTCCTGGGCGTAGCCGTTTTGCGGAGCTGCGTAGCCCTGCTCCGCGTAGCCGCCGTCGGAGAACGCGGTCTCCTGGAACGCGGGCTGCGCGTCGAAGCCGTGCTGCTCCTGGTAGGGCTGGGCCTGCGGCTCAGGGAAGCTCTGCCCGTCGAAGCCGTTCGCCGGGTAGCCGTTGTCCTGGTAGCCGTTGTCCGGGAAGGGGGTCTCCTGGAAGGCGGCCTCGGAGCCGGGCTCCTGGAAGCCCTGCTCCTGAGCGTCCTCCGGGAACGGCGGGCGCTCACCGGTGCGGTCGCCGGCCGCGGCCTCGAGCTGGGCCCGGCGCTGGTCGCGCATGAGGGAGCGGCCGACCGGGTCGAGCGCGCGGGCGTCGTTCGGGACCTCGAGGCGCTCGTAGCGGGTGTCGTCGAAGCCGAGCTCCGCGGCGGTCGGCGCGTAGGCGGCGAACTGCTCGGTCTCGTGCTCCGGCACGATCCGGGACACGGTGAAGTCGTCCTCGAGCGGGACCTCCTCGCCACCGCCACCGTGGGTGATCGGCTCGGGGAGCATGACCAGGGAGGTCGTGCCGGCCTGCTCGCCGGACGGGCGGAGCTGCACCCGGATGCCGTGCCGGTCCGCGAGGCGGCCGACCACGAACAGACCCATGCGCTTGGAGATCGACGCGTCGACGGTCGGCGGGTCGGCCAGCTTGTGGTTGATGTCCGCGAAGTCCTCGGCGGTGAGGCCGATGCCCTTGTCGTGGATCTCCACCATCACGCGGCCGTCGGGCAGCCGGGTCGCGGTGACGCGCACCTTGGTCTGCGGCGAGGAGAACGTCGTGGCGTTCTCCAGCAGCTCGGCCAGCAGGTGCACGAGGTCGGTCACGGCGGTGCCGTGGATGTCGGTGTCCGGGATGCCGACCAGCTCGATGCGCGCGTACGCCTCCACCTCGGAGGCCGCGGCGCGGAGCACGTCGACCAGCGGGACCGGCTGGTTCCAGCGGCGGCCGGGCTCCTCGCCGGCGAGGACCAGGAGGTTCTCGCCGTTGCGGCGCATGCGGGTCGCCAGGTGGTCCAGCTTGAAGAGGTTCTCCAGCTGGTCCGGGTCCGCCTCGTTGTTCTCCAGGTCCGTGATCAGCGTCAGCTGGCGCTGGATGAGGCCCTGGTTGCGGCGGGAGAGGTTGGTGAAGATCGCGTTGACGTTGCCGCGGAGCAGGGCCTGCTCGGCGGCGAGCCGCACGGCCTCGCGGTGGATCTGGTCGAAGGCGCGGGCGACCTCGCCGATCTCGTCGTTCGAGGTGATCGGGATGGGCTTGACGCGGGTGTCGACCTTGCCCGGGTCGGTGCGGGAGAGCTGGTCGACCAGCCCCGGCAGGCGCTGCTCGGCGACCTCGAAGGCCGCGGTGCGCAGCCGGCGCATGCTGTTGCTCATCGAGCGGGCCACCATCGCGGCCACGATGAAGGCGATGATCAGCGCGATCAGCACGACGGCGGAGTTGACGATCGCCTCGATGCGGGCGCTGTCGGCGATGTCGCTCGAGTCGTTGTACGCCTGGTCGGCCAGGTGCTGCTCGACGCTCTTGTACGCCTCGAAGGCGAGGGTGTTCGCGGCGAACCAGCTCTCCACGGTCACGCCCTGGCTCTTGAGCTGCTCGGGGCTGGCACCGGACGCGATCTTCGTGATCATGTCCTCGATCGCCGGCGGCGGGTCGAACTGACGGCCTGCCGCCTTGGCCGCCTCGGCGGCCCGGACGGCCTGCTCCTTGCCCTTTTCGAGGGCGGCGGCCTGGGCGTCCTGGAGTCGCTGGTAGTCGGCGTCGGTGCCGCCGCCCCGGTACTCCTCGAGGGCGACCTGCTGCAGGTAGGCGTACGAGGTGAAGGCGGTGAGCTGGCGCTTCAGTTCGCCCTCGGCGAGCTTGCTGCGGTCCTCGACGAGCAGGTGGGTCCCGATGGACCGGGTGAGCGACTCGGCGGCCTTGGCCAGCTCGAGCGCGTACAGCGTGCGGCCGTAGGAGGCGACGCTGGTGGTGCCGAAGCCCAGCTCGTTCGCGAGCTCCATCAGCGGGTGCTGGACCTCGACGTACTTCTCTTCGGTCTGCACGCCCGTGAGCTGCCGGGTGAAGGCGGTGTCGCGCAGCTTCGCGAGGACCTTCTCGCCCTCGCGGATGTTCGCCACGCGGCGCTGCAGCCGGTCGCTCACGGGGAGCTCGGCGACGGTGGCGTCGAACTTCGCGGCGGCCTGGTCGGTGGCCGCGCGGGTCTGGACGACGACCTTGTTCTCCCTGTCGCCCGCGAGGAGGGGAACAACGCTGTGATCGCGCTCGTTCAGGATGGCGTTGGCGTAGTCCACGGCGGCCCGCACGGCGTTGGCGGTACGCACCGCGTCGTCGGCGTCCTGCCAGGTCTTCACCGAGTTCTGCACCCGGAAGCCGCCGAAGACGAGGGCGACCAGCACCGGGATGAGGAGGATGACGTTCAGACGGGTGGCCACCCGCCAGTTGCGCATGGCCCATCGGCTGCCCGGGCCGGTCACCGACTCGGGGGCGGCGACGGCCTCGGGGGCATCGGCCGGGGCCGTGCCGTGTCGCGCAGGCGGGGTGAAATTGCCACGCGGGTGGTCCGCGGGACCCGGCTCTGCTCGCCTCGTGTTCCTCACTCGACCAACAACCTCTCGGCGACGGCGCCGGCGGCGCCGTTCCTACTCTCGGGTTTCGATGAATTCCAGCACGTCATGGGGGTGCTCCACAAACGTCCGCGGAGGACGCGGAAGCCATGATCAGACGCCGGTTAAAAGGGGCATAAGCGTAAAGCGGTGGCAATTCACTGAGTAGATGTATGCGCAGTGAAGCCGACTGGGAGCAGGCGGTGTTCGGGATGTTCCGATTCGCGGTCGAAACGTTATGAACAGAAGGACCGGCCATGTCAAAAGACACAGCCGGTCCATACGCGAAGTGGCAAGCTGGAACGCTTACTTGAGACGAGCGAGCAGCGCGTGTTCCACGAGCGTGATAAGCGCGCTCTTCGCCTCGGCGCGGTGCCGGGCGTCCGTGATGATGATCGGTGCGTCCGGGCCGATCTGCAGGGCTTCCCGGACCTCATCGGGTGTGTACGGCTGGTGACCGTCGAATCCGTTCAGCGCGATGACGAACGGCAGACCGCTGTTCTCGAAGTAGTCGACCGCCGGGAAGCAGTCGGCCAGTCGGCGGGTGTCGACCAGGACGACGGCGCCGATGGCACCGCGGACCAGGTCGTCCCACATGAACCAGAAGCGGTCCTGACCCGGCGTACCGAACAGGTACAGGATCAGGTCGTCGTCGAGCGTGATACGGCCGAAGTCCATGGCCACGGTCGTCGTTGTCTTGTCGGCCACATGCGTCAGATCGTCCACGCCCGCGGACGCCGAGGTCATCACGGCCTCCGTGCGGAGCGGGTTGATCTCCGAGACCGCGCCGACGAACGTGGTCTTGCCCACGCCGAAGCCACCCGCCACCACGATCTTGGCCGAGGTGGTGGAGCGGGCCGCGGGCGGCGCACCGTACGCCGCCTGCTGCCCCGGCCTAGAGCTTGCGAAGTCCACTGAGCACCCTTTCGAGCAGTGTCACATCAGGCTGTCCGCCGGCCTCGCCACTGCTCGGCTGGTGGATGGCGACCATACCGGCCTCAGCCAGGTCGGCCACCAGAATCCGGGCCACCCCCAGCGGGATCCCCAGCAGTGCGGAGATCTCGGCGACCGACTTGATCTCCATGCACAGGTGGCAGATGCGCTGGTGTTCGGGGAGCAGCCCCTGGTAGGCACTCGGGTCCGCGGAGGTGCTGACCAGTGCCTCGATGGCGAGCTGGTAGCGCGGCCGGGTGCGACCACCGGTCATGGCGTACGGCCGCACCAGCGGCTGGTCGCCTTCGCCCCCGTACGGCGCATGGTGGGGCGCGCCGTACGGGCCGGGCGAGGCGGGCGGCGGGGTCATGAATGGTCCTCCGGGTAAGAGCGGACGCGTGTCGCGAGTAGTCATGGGGCGTGCATTCGGCTGGGCTCCGGGGAGCTCAGCCCATCAGGCTGCCTTGGAGTTCTGCGCGCAGGTCGGGGGTGAGAACGGCGCCCGCTCGGTCGACGAGCAGGGCCATCTCGTAGCCGACGAGGCCGATGTCGCACTCGGGGTGCGCCAGTACGGCCAACGAGGATCCGTCGGAGACCGACATCAGGAGGAGGAAGCCGCGCTCCATCTCCACGACGGTCTGGTTGACGCTGCCGCCCTCGAAGATGCGGGACGCGCCCGCGGTCAGCGAGGTGAGGCCGGAGGCCACCGCCGCCAGCTGGTCGGCGCGATCACGGGGGAAGCCCTCGGACATGGCAAGCAGCAGGCCGTCGGCGGATACGACCACGGTGTGGGACACCCCGGGGGTGTTGTCCACGAAGTTGGTGATCAACCAGTTCAGATTCTGTGCCGCCTGGCTCATCTGACTCAACTAACGCTCCTGCTGGTGAGTGGTGCCAAAGCCGCGGCCGTCGGTAGCTCCCGTACCGGCCTGGCGGCCCTGCTGGATACCGCGACGGAGGTTGGTCAGGCGTCCGCGCACGTCGTCGGGGGCCCGGGAAATCTGCGGACCGCCCTGTGGGGCTTGCTGGGGAGCACCGGCTCCCGGGACGAGATTGGCCTTGGGGACCCGCCGAGGCAGACCGGAGGGGGTGACCCCGCCGGCGGACGGCTGGCGCACCTGGCCGGCGCGCTCCCACACCTCGTCGTTGGGCGAGGACCGCCACGACGCCGGCTCGCGGCGCGGAGGCTGCGCGGGCTGCGGCGGCTGCTCGGCGCGGACCCGCTGAGGTGCGGGCTGCTGCGGGTGCTGCTGCGGCGCGGGCTGCTGCGGGCGCTGCGGCGGCCGGGTGGGCGCTGCGGCGCTGGGGCTGCTGCCGTTCTGCTGCGGGACGACCGGGCCGCGCTCGACGTGCACCTGCTGCATGCGCTCCGCACGACCGGTGCGGAACCAGTCCGACTCGAGGGAGTCGAAGATCGGGCTCGACTCGTCCGAGCGGACCGGCGCCGGCGGCAGTGCCATCGGCTCGCTGGCGGCGGGCAGCGGCTGCCGGTCGGCCTGCGGGGCCGCGGGCCGTTGCTGCTGCTGGCCGGCAGCGGGTCCCTGGGCGTACGGGCCTCCGTGCCGCGGTCCCTGCGGTGCCGCCGGAGCGGGCGCCGGGGTCTGCGGGGTGGCCGGACGCTGGAAGACGTCGCTGCGGGTGAACTGGCCCGGCTGCTGCGCGGGGGCGGCGGCCGGGGCCTGGCCGCCGTGCTGCGGGCCGTACTGCGACTCGCCGTACTGCGACTGACCGTACTGGGTCTGGCCGTACTGCGACTGGTCGTACTGCTGCTCGCCGTACTGCGGCGGGGTGTGCGGCATCGCGTTGAAGTCCGGGCGCTCGAACTGCGCCGTGGACTCCAGGTCCTCGTGACCGCGCGGCATGTCCGCCTCGGGGCCGTGGGCGGCACCCATCGGCTGCGGCGCCGCGTGGCGCTGCGGAGGAGCGGCGGGCCGCTGCGGCTGCTGAGGCTGCTGCTGCTGCGGCGGCCGGCCCTGGCCACCGGGGACCTGCTCGTTGGCCCAGCTCGGGCCCGAGCGCTGCGGGGCCGGCGCGGCCGGCCGCTGGCCGGGCGCCGAAGGCCCGCCGGGCCCGGCAGGACGGCCGCCCTGCGGACCGGTACCGGGGCCACCGGGGCCGGAGTTGAGGGCCGGACGCGGCGCGGCGCCGGGCATCTGCCCGCGCTGCGGACCGCGGTTCATACCGGCCAGACCCGTGCCCGCGCCGGCGCCCATGGCGGCGGGGCCGCCCTGAGCCGCCGGGGCGCCGCCCGGCTGCTGGCCGCGGTTGCCCGCGCCGGGCTGCGGCTTGGCGCCGCCCTGGGTGACGTCCACCGGCAGCATGACGAGCGCGGTGGTGCCGCCCGAGTCGGACGGACGGAGCTGGATCCGGATGCCGTGTCGCAGGGATAGGCGGCCGACCACGAACAGACCCATGCGGCGGGAGACGGAGACGTCCACCGTCGGCGGATTGGCGAGCCGCTCGTTGATGTCGGCGAGGTCCTCCGGGGAGAGGCCGATGCCGGTGTCGTGGATCTCGATCAGCACGCGGCCGTCGGGCAGCGCGTGACCGGTGACCCGCACCTTGGTCTGCGGCGAGGAGAACGAGGTCGCGTTCTCCAGCAGCTCTGCGAGCAGGTGGACGAGGTCGTTGACGACGCGGCCGGTGACTTCCACCGACGGCACCGAGGTGAGCTCGATGCGCTCGTACTGCTCCACCTCGGAGGCCGCGGCGCGGAGGACGTCGACCAGCGGGACCGGGCGGGTCCAGCGGCGGCCGGGCTCCTCGCCCGCGAGGACGAGGAGGTTTTCGCCGTTCCGGCGCATACGGGTCGCGAGGTGGTCGAGCTTGAAGAGGCTGGACAGCTGGTCCGGGTCGGCCTCGCGGGACTCCAGTTCGGAGATCAGGCTCAGCTGACGCTGGATCAGGCCCTGGCTGCGGCGCGAGAGGTTGGTGAACATCGCGTTGACGTTCCCTCGCAGCAGCGCCTGTTCGGCGGCGAGACGGACCGCCTCGCGGTGGACCTCGTCGAACGCGCGGGCCACCTGGCCGATTTCGTCGCGGGTGTGGATGCCGATCGACTCGACCGAGGTGTCCACGTCCTGCGGGTCGGACTCGGAGAGCTGCTTGACCAGCTCGGGCAGCCGCTTCTGGGCGACTTCCTGAGCGGTGTCCTGCAGCCGGCGCAGCGAGCGGACCATGGAGCGGGCGACGACGAAGGCGCCGACGACCGAGATGCCGAGCACGAGGAGGATCAGCGCACCGCTGATGATCGCCTCTTGCTGGGCCTCGTCGCGCAGCTTCAGGGCCTGCTGCTGCATCTCCTGGAGGAGGTGCTGCTCGATCTGGCTCATGACGCCGAGCTTGGTCTTGGCGAGGTCGTCCCAGTCCCGGTAGGTGCCGGTGAAGTTCTGGATGCTCGCCTCGGAGGCCGTGATGCGGTCGGCCTGCTCGTTGAGGTTGGTGATGGTGTCGTTGCCGCCGTTGAGGCCCTTGAGGAGCTCCTCGGCGTTCGACCGGCCGTAGATCTGGCTGAACTGCTTCAGCTCCGTGCCCTCGGAGCGGCGGGCGCCCTGGACGAAGCGGAAGTCGTTGGGGCTCAGCTGCGAGTCGTTGGCCAGCGCGGCGCTGATGACGGCGCGTTGGATGGAGTCGTACTCCTTGGCGGCCGAGAACGCCGCCAGCGCGCGGGTACTGGCGATCATGTTCGGGTTGCCGGTCGCCTCGGCCATCTGCTGGGAGAGGTCGATCAGCGACTGGATGAGGGCGTCGTACTCGCTGACCGTCACCGAGATGTAGTCGCCCTGCTCGTACGAGCGGTCCCGGATCGCCTGCAGTGTGCCGAGCTGACGGTTGATCGCGGTCAGCGAGGCGTTGACGCCCGTGAGGTCGGGGGAGACCTCGTTGGCGGCACCGATGAAGGCCTCGCGTGCCAGCTTGGTCTTCTCGCGCGCGGCGAGAATGTCGTCGTCTTTCGGGTCACTGGGCTTGCTGGACAGCGGGCCGGCCGAGACGTCGCGCTCGTCCTGGAGCGCGGCGGCCAGTTTGGTCGCCTGCTCCGTGAGGTCGGTCAGGGACGTCATGGCGTCCAGCTGCTGCACGTTCTCCAACGAGCTCTGGATGCGCAGCGCACCCAGCGTGGTCGCGGCGACCACCGGCAGCGCAAGCAGGGACACCAGACGAGTGCTGATGCGCCAGTTGCGCATGGCTATTCGAGAGCCGTGCTTCGGTCCGGTGTGCACACCGAACCCCGGCGTGACGACGTCTTGTCCGCCCGCGGTTCCGGCGTCTGCGGTTTCATCCCGGCGGGTGGGACCGGTGTCGGCCCCACCGCGCTGCTCCGGGTCGCCCGCAGCGCCGCCATCCCTCTTGAAACGTCCCTGCACTAGCGTCGCAACCTCTGGACCAGGCGTCCCCCGCACGGGCGGCAGGACGGTGTCGAGTCTTCGGAGTCCCGCCCTCCCCGGCGGATACCCATTGGCCGCCGCCGCTTCGGCGATCGCACGCTCCCCCCTGCGCGCCGGCATCTGTTGATACGGCGGTCCGGGGAATTTCAGCACAGTGCCGGACGTCCAACAAGGGCCGACAGGTTTCGAGTGGAATACGTGACTCAGTGCGTCCGGAGGATCACGCGGTGTCGGTGCGCTTTCGGATGTCTTCCGGCAATCCGGGCTTTCCTCGCGGTGGATGGGGTCCTCCGGCCGGCGCCCGGCTGCCGCCAACCGGGGGTGAAGAGTCCGGATGGGCCGTGATGTCGGGTTCGGTGGTATCGATGGGCTGCCCGATTCGCCGTGCTTGTCCGGTGGTTCGTGAGCAAAATCACAGACCGTCAGTTGTATTGGTCATCCGGATGGGGGAATGGGCGCCGATAGATTGACGTTTGACACAGCCGTGTACTACGTCAACCGCGCCTTGCGGGGCGCCCGGTAACAACGCGAGGTTCTGACCGCCCCATGAAGACGACCATGATCATGCGACCCATAGCCAACCCGCGCCGCACCACCCTCGCGCACCTGACCGACGCCGAGGACACGCGGACCGCAGAGGTCGCACCGGCCGTCGAGGGCGCGGAGGCCGTCGTGCTGCCCCGCCAGACCGCCAACCCCCGCCGTACCGTCCTGAAGGACCTGCCGACCGCCTGAGCCGCGGCTCGGCGGGCGGGGCCGGCGGCCACCCCCCGGGATAACCTGGAGCGTCAGTCTCCGGCCAGTGAGGTGAGCTGCTTCCCGTGCGCATCGCCAGGTTCTCCATCGACGGCAATGTCGCCTTCGGCGTCGTCGAGGGCGACGAGTCCGTCCCGGACGGACTCGTCCTCGACATCATCAAGGGCATCCCGTTCGCCGAGTACGAGCGCTCCGGTACCAAGGTGCCGCTGAGCAAGGTCCGGCTGCTGCCGCCCGTGCTCCCCAGCAAGGTCGTCGCGATCGGCCGGAACTACGCCGAACACGCGGCGGAGCTGGGCAACGAGGTCCCGGAGGTGCCGGTCGCCTTCTTCAAGCCGTCCACCTCGGTCATCGGCCCCGGCGACCCGATCGTGTACCCCTCCTTCTCGCAGGAGGTGCACCACGAGGCCGAGCTCGCCGTCGTCATCGGCCGCATGTGCCGCGAGGTCCCGCGCGACCGCGTCGCCGAGGTCGTCCTCGGCTACACCTGCGCCAACGACGTCACCGCGCGGGACGCCCAGAAGGCCGAGAAGCAGTGGGCCCGCGCCAAGGGCTTCGACTCCTCGTGTCCCCTCGGTCCCTGGATCGAGACGGATCTCGACCTCGCCGCCGCGAACGACCTCGCCGTCACCGCGACCGTCAACGGCGAACCGCGTCAGTCCGGCCGCACGAGCCAGATGATCCGCTCCATCGAGGACCTGATCGTGCACGTCACCGAGGCCATGACGCTGCTCCCGGGCGACGTCGTCCTCACCGGCACCCCGGCGGGTGTCGGCCCGCTCCACGTCGGCGACGAGGTCGCCGTCACCATCGAAGGCATCGGCACTCTCACCAACAAGGTGATCAAGCGTGACTAGCGCAGCTCCCGTACGCGTACGTTTCTGCCCCTCGCCGACCGGCAACCCCCACGTGGGCCTGGTCCGCACCGCCCTGTTCAACTGGGCGTTCGCCCGGCACCACCAGGGCACCCTCGTCTTCCGCATCGAGGACACCGACGCCGCCCGCGACTCGGAGGAGTCGTACCAGCAGCTGCTGGAGGCCATGCGCTGGCTCGGCTTCGACTGGGACGAGGGCCCCGAGGTCGGCGGCCCGCACGCGCCCTACCGGCAGTCGCAGCGCATGGACGTCTACAAGGACGTCGCCGCCAAGTTGCTCGAGAGCGGCCACGCCTACAAGTGCTACTGCACCACCGAGGAGCTGGACGAGCGCCGCGAGGCCGCCCGCGCCGCCGGCCGCCCCTCCGGCTACGACGGCCACTGCCGCGACCTCACCGCCGAGCAGGTCGAGGCGTACGAGCGCGAGGGGCGCGAGCCCATCGTCCGCTTCCGCATGCCCGACGAGACGATCACCTTCACCGACCTGGTGCGCGGCGAGCTGACCTTCACCCCGGACAACGTGCCCGACTACGGCATCGTCCGGGCCAACGGCGCCCCGCTGTACACGCTGGTCAACCCGGTCGACGACGCGCTGATGGAGATCACGCACGTGCTGCGCGGCGAGGACCTGCTCTCCTCCACCCCGCGCCAGATCGCGCTCTACCGCGCGCTCGCCGAGATCGGCGTCGGCAACGGCACCACCCCGCTCTTCGGGCACCTGCCGTACGTCATGGGCGAGGGCAACAAGAAGCTGTCCAAGCGCGACCCGCAGTCCTCCCTCAACCTCTACCGGGAGCGCGGCTTCCTCCCCGAGGGACTGCTGAACTACCTGTCGCTGCTGGGCTGGTCGCTCTCCGCCGACCGCGACGTGTTCTCCGTCCAGGAGATGGTGGCGGCCTTCGACATCGACGCGGTCAACGCCAACCCGGCGCGCTTCGACCTCAAGAAGGCCGAGTCGATCAACGGCGACCACATCCGCCTGCTGGACGTGAAGGCGTTCATCGAGGCCTGCGGCCCGTGGCTGAAGGCCCCGTTCGCCCCCTGGGCGCCCGAGGCCTTCGACCGGGCCGCCTTCGAGGCGATCGCACCGCACGCCCAGACCCGGCTGACCGTGCTCTCCGACATCACCGACAACGTCGACTTCCTCTTCCTCGACGCGCCGGTGGCGGACGAGGCGTCCTGGGAGAAGGCGATGAAGGACCCGGCCGCCGCCTCCGCGCTGCTCACCACCGCGCGCGAGAACCTCGCCGCGGCCGACTGGAACGCCGAGGCCCTGAAGACCGCCGTCCTCACCGCCGGCGAGGCGCACGGCCTCAAGCTCGGCAAGGCCCAGGCGCCGGTCCGGGTCGCCGTCACCGGCCGCACGGTCGGGCTGCCGCTCTTCGAGTCCCTCGAAGTCCTCGGTCGCGAGCGCACCCTGGCCCGCGTCGACGCCGCCCTGGCGAAGCTGGCCGGCTGACCGGTCCACGCCGATCCGCCCCGGGCCCTTCTCCAGGAGCCCGGGGCGGCACGATTCCCGGACGACGTCATGCGCCGCAGGACCAGACCCCCGAGCCCCCCGCTGCCCCAGCGTCGCGGGGTCGACCCGGTACGGCTGCGGCTGCCCGGCACCGGGACCTGGGCGTCGGTCCGCGAGCACCTGGTGGCCAGGCTCGGCGCGGCGGTACCCCCCGCCCGTATCGACGCGATGTTCGCGGCCGGTGAGGTGCACGGCGCCGACGGCCCCCTCGCCCCCGACGCCGCCTACCGGCCGGGCGCGTACATCTGGTTCCACCGGGAGCCGCCGGAGGAGGTCCCGGTGCCCTTCGGCATCGACGTGCTCCACCGGGACGAGCGGCTGCTCGTCGTCGACAAGCCGCACTTCCTCGCCACCACCCCGCGCGGCGGACACATCGTGGAGACGGCGCTGACCCGCTTGCGCCACGACCTCGGCCTGCCCGAGCTCAGTCCGGCCCACCGGCTCGACCGGCTGACGGCGGGCGTGGTGATGTTCGTGATCCGCCCCGAACTGCGCGGCGCCTACCAGACGATCTTCCGCGACCGGCTGGTGCGCAAGGAGTACGAGGCCGTGGCCCGGCATGACCCCGGCCTGGCGCTGCCGTGCACGGTCGAGAGCCGGATCGAGAAGGAGCGCGGCGTGATGGCCGCCCGGGAGGTGCCCGGCGAGCCCAACGCCCGCAGCCACGTGGAGCTGCTGGAGCACCGGGACGGCCTTGCCCGGTACCGGCTCCGCCCCGAGACCGGGCGCACCCACCAGCTGAGGGTCCACATGAACTCCCTCGGAGTACCGATCCTCGGCGATCCCGTCTACCCGCACGTCCTGCCGGACGCCGCGCCCGGCGATTTCTCCCGGCCGCTGCAGCTGCTGGCCAGGGTCCTGGAGTTCGACGACCCCGTGACCGGCGAGCGACGCCGTTTCGTCAGCCGCCGGACGCTGTTCACCCGGTATCCGCCGGACGCCGGCGTCGCGGGCGGGACCCCGGGCTAGAGTCGGCATATGCCGATCCGCGCCGTGCTCTGGGACATCGACGACACGATCTTCGACTACTCGGGAGCCGAGCGGGCGGGCGCGCTGCGTCATCTGGAGGACGAGGGCCTGCTCGGCGCGTTCGGCGGCGAGGAGCCGGCACTGCGGACGTGGCGCGAGGTGATGGAGACGCACTACGCGCGCTTTCTCGCCGGGGAGCTGACCTTCCCGGAGCACCGCAGGGAACGGGCCCGGGCCTTCCTCGGGCCATCCGTGAGCGACGCGGCGGCCGACGCCTGGTTCGCGGCCTACTACGTGCACTTCGAGGCGGCCTGGGCGGTCTTCCCGGATGTCGTCCCGGCCCTGGACGCCCTGACACCGGGCTACCGGCACGGCCTGCTGTCCAACTCCAGCACCGCCCACCAGGAGCGCAAGCTGACCCGGCTCGGACTGCGGGGCCACTTCGAGTGCCTGGTCTGCTCGCAGGAACTGGGGCACGCCAAGCCCGCGCCGGAAGCCTTCCTGGGCGCGTGCGCGGTGCTGGGCCTGCCGCCGGAGGAGGTCGCGTACGTCGGGGACAAGGCGGACACCGACGCACGCGGGGCGGACGCCGCGGGCCTGTACGGAGTGTGGCTGGACCGTACGGGCTCCGTCACCGCACCCGACCTGCGGCGGATCACGGGGCTCGCGGAGCTGCCCGCACTTCTGGCGGCGGATACTCGTTTTGGAGCCCCGTCACCGATCGGGTAATGTTCTTCCTGCGCCGCCCGGGCGGGCCGAAAAGGCCGGCACGGGGAGCGTGACCAAACAAAACCCCCCACGGGGGGTTGAGTTTTGGTGGGGTATGGTGTAATTGGCAGCACGACTGATTCTGGTTCAGTTAGTCTAGGTTCGAGTCCTGGTACCCCAGCGCAGAGTTTCTGCAAAGCCCCCGTTGTGTAGCGGCCTAGCACGCTGCCCTCTCAAGGCAGTAGCGCCGGTTCGAATCCGGTCGGGGGTACTGATCTCTCTCGCAGGGATCGCTAGGGCCCCCGTTGTGTAGCGGCCTAGCACGCCGCCCTCTCAAGGCGGTAGCGCCGGTTCGAATCCGGTCGGGGGTACTTGACACACCATGGGGTATGGTGTAATTGGCAGCACGAGTGATTCTGGTTCATTTAGTCTAGGTTCGAGTCCTGGTACCCCAGCGTATTTCCACAAGGCTTGCCCCCGTTGTGTAGCGGCCTAGCACGCCGCCCTCTCAAGGCGGTAGCGCCGGTTCGAATCCGGTCGGGGGTACACCGAGGAGAGGCCCTCCGCTTCGGCGGGGGGCCTCTTCCGTTTTCGCGCGGCCCCTTTCGTCCGGCCGCGTTCACGCGGCGTCATCCCGCGCCGTCCGGAATCGTGCGGCATCGTCCGGCTTCCTCCGCGTCGTCGTCTCCGAAGCGGCGCCGTGACTCCTCGGCCTCCGCGAGCCGGCGCAGGCCGAGCAGCACGGGCTCGTAGAGCACCGTGAGCGTCACCGCGGCGGCCGCCTGTTCCAGTGGGGTGTCGTAGGTCTCGACCAGATCCAGGTCGTGGACGGCCTGTTGGGCGGCGAGTCGCGCGTAGGGCGCCAAGTGCCGTGCGCCGCTGGGGTATCCGAGGCGGGTCAGGGCGGCGACCGCCGTGACGAGCATCCGGTACGCGGGGGAGGGGCCGTGCTCCTCGCTGCCGTAGCGCCAGCCGAGTTCGGCCATCAGCCGGTCCACCTCGCGGCGGGCCGTGGTGGTCGCCGGGTCGTCCTCGTCGGGCTCCGGGCCGTGCGGCAGGGCGAAGGTGGCGGCGCCGAGCCGCTTGTGCTGGTTGAGCGACTCGTCCTCCACCGCGGCGAGCACCTGCCGCGCGGTGGCCACCGGCACCTTGCCGATCTGGATCAGCGCTCGTACGAACCGCAGCCGGCGCAGGTGCTCCTCCCCGTACTCCGCCTGCGTGGCCGTGACCCGGCGGCCGGGCGGGAGCAGGCCCTCGCGCAGGTAGTACTTGATCGTGGCCGTCGCCACTCCGCTGCGTTCACTCAGCTCCGCCAGCCGCATTCCCTTGCGCCTTTCACTGGATAGTGCCACTATCTAAACATGGATAGTGACGCTATCCAACCGCTCCGTGCAGCGGTTCGCAGGGCTGAACAGGGGAGAAGCATGTCCGCACAGGTGAATCCGGGGCGCCACACCGCCGCCGCCGAGGGCGACGTCGTCGTCTTTCTGATCGGGATGCGGATCAACCGCCTGTGGGCGCTGCGCAGCTGGCTGCCGGTGTTCACGGCCATGCCGCGGATGCTCAGGGAGCTGTCGCGGGACAAGGGCAGCGGCTTCCTCGGCTACCGCCTGCTGTTCGGCGGCCGGGTGATCTGCGTCCTGCAGTACTGGTCCACGAAGGAGCAGCTCTTCTCCTACGCGGCGCAGCAGGACAAACAGCACCGGCCCGCGTGGACGGCGTTCAACCGCCGGGCGCGGGCCGGCAAGGGGCGGGTGGGGATATGGCATGAGACATACGCCGTGCCCGCGGGCTCGTACGAGTCCGTCTACGTCGACATGCCGGGCTTCGGCCTGGGAGGCGTGGCCGGGGTCGTCCCGGTGGGCCGCCGCGGTGAGACGGCGGCCCAGCGGCTGAAGGCGGGGGAGCGGGCGGCGTGAGAGGGGCGCGCGGTGCGGCGGTTCAGCCGGTGCGGCGCAGCGCCTCGGACAGGCGGGCCGCCGCGTCGACGACGGCCTGGGCGTGCATGCGCCCGGGGTGCCGGGTCAGCCGCTCGATCGGGCCGGAGACGGACACCGCGGCCACCACGCGGTTGGACGGGCCGCGTACCGGCGCCGAGACGGAGGCCACGCCCGGCTCGCGCTCGCCGATCGACTGGGCCCAGCCGCGGCGCCGCACTCCGGAGAGCGCGGTGGCGGTGAAGCGCGCCCCCTGAAGGCCGCGGTGGAGCCGCTCGGGCTCCTCCCAGGCCATGAGGATCTGGGCGGCGGATCCCGCCTTCATCGGCAGCGTCGAGCCGACGGGCACGGTGTCCCGCAGTCCGGACAGCCGCTCGGCGGCGGCCACGCAGATGCGCATGTCGCCCTGGCGGCGATAGAGCTGGGCGCTTTCGCCGGTCACGTCGCGCAGATGCGTCAGCACCGGGCCGGCGGTGGCCAGCAGGCGGTCCTCGCCCGCCGCGGCGGCGAGTTCGGACAGTCGCGGGCCGAGGATGAAGCGCCCCTGCATGTCGCGGGCCACCATCCGGTGGTGCTCCAGGGCGACGGCGAGGCGATGCGCGGTCGGGCGGGCGAGACCCGTGGCGCCCACGAGACCGGCCAGGGTGGCCGGGCCGGACTCGAGCGCGCTGAGCACCAGAGCCGCCTTGTCGAGAACGCCGACGCCACTACTGTTGTCCATGAAACGATACTCGCGTCTCACTCTGTGAAACGCAAGTTCAATTTTCCCGTGAACGCGGCACGCTGGATGGACAGGGCCGGAGCGCCCACTCCCCACAAGGGGGTGGACACGCACGGCAACGACGAACAGGCCGGCAGCGCGGCCGGTCGGAGGGAATGCGATGGCCAGGACACTCGCGGAAAAGGTCTGGGAGGATCACGTCGTACGGCGCGCCGAGGGCGAGCCCGACCTCCTCTTCATCGACCTGCACCTACTCCACGAGGTCACCAGCCCGCAGGCCTTCGACGGTCTGCGGATGAACGGCCGTCCGGTGCGCCGGCTGGACCTCACCATCGCGACCGAGGACCACAACACCCCCACCCTCGACATCGACAAGCCCATCGCCGACCCGGTCTCGCGTACCCAGCTGGAGACGCTGCGCAAGAACTGCGCCGAGTTCGGGGTGCGGCTGCACCCGCTGGGCGACGTCGAGCAGGGCGTGGTGCACGTCGTCGGTCCGCAGCTGGGCCTGACGCAGCCGGGTATGACGGTGGTCTGCGGTGACAGCCACACCTCCACCCACGGCGCCTTCGGCGCGCTGGCGTTCGGTATCGGCACCAGCCAGGTCGAGCACGTGCTGGCCACCCAGACCCTGCCGCTGGCCCCGTTCAAGACCATGGCGATCACCGTCGACGGCGAACTGCCCGACGGCGTCACCGCCAAGGACCTGATCCTGGCGATCATCGCCAAGATCGGCACCGGCGGCGGCCAGGGCTATGTCATCGAGTACCGGGGCTCGGCCATCGAGAAGCTCTCGATGGAGGCCCGGATGACCATCTGCAACATGTCGATCGAGGCGGGCGCGCGGGCCGGCATGATCGCCCCCGACCAGACCACCTTCGACTACCTGCAGGGCCGCCCGCACGCTCCTGAGGGCGCGGACTGGGACGCCGCGGTCGCGTACTGGAAGACGCTGAAGACCGACGAGGACGCCGTCTTCGACCACGAGGTCGTCATCGACGCCGCCTCACTGTCCCCGTTCGTCACCTGGGGCACCAACCCCGGCCAGGGAGCACCGCTGAGCGCCTCCGTGCCGGACCCGGGCTCCTTCCAGGACCCCAGCGACCGCCTGGCCGCCGAGAAGGCCCTGGAGTACATGGGCCTGGAGCCCGGCACGCCGCTGCGCGAGGTGAAGGTCGACACCGTCTTCGTCGGCTCCTGCACCAACGGCCGCATCGAGGACCTGCGCTCCGCCGCGTCGATCGTCAAGGGCCGCAAGGTCGCCGACGGTGTGCGGATGCTGGTCGTGCCCGGCTCGGTCCGGGTCGCCCTGCAGGCCGTGGAGGAGGGCCTGGACAAGGTCTTCAAGGAGGCCGGCGCCGAGTGGCGGCACGCGGGCTGCTCGATGTGCCTGGGCATGAACCCCGACCAACTGGCTCCCGGTGAGCGCTCCGCGTCCACCTCCAACCGCAACTTCGAGGGACGGCAGGGCAAGGGCGGCCGGACCCACCTGGTGTCGCCCCAGGTCGCGGCCGCCACCGCGGTCACCGGCCACCTCTCGTCCCCCGCCGATCTGTCCGGCGCCGTCGTCCTGGAGGCCTGAGCACGATGGAAGCTTTCACCACGCACACCGGCCGCGCCGTTCCGCTGCGCCGCAGCAACGCCGACACCGACCAGATCATCCCGGCCCACTGGCTGAAGAAGGTCACCCGCAACGGCTTCGAGGACGGCCTGTTCGAGGCCTGGCGCAAGGACCCCGAGTTCGTGCTCAACCGGCCCGAGCGCCAGGGCGCGACCGTCCTGGTCGCCGGCCCCGACTTCGGCACCGGTTCCTCCCGCGAGCACGCGGTGTGGGCGCTGCAGAACTACGGTTTCAAGACCGTCATCTCCTCGCGCTTCGCCGACATCTTCCGCGGCAACTCGTTGAAGAACGGCCTGCTCACCGTGATCCTCCCGCAGGAGACGGTGGAGAGGCTGTGGGAGCTCACCGAGGCCGACCCCTCGGCCGAGATCACCGTCGACCTCGAGACCCGCGAGGTCCGCGCCGAGGGCATCACCGCCCCCTTCGAGCTGGACGACAACGCCCGCTGGCGGCTGCTGAACGGCCTGGACGACATCAGCCTCACCCTGCAGAACGAGGCCGACATCGCCGCGTACGAGGCCAAGCGCCCCTCCTACAAGCCGCAGACCCTGCACGCCTGACCGGAGCGGCCGCCCCGCGGCCATCCCTTCCGGCACCTTCCGCAGCGCCCCCCGCCCCACCGGCGGGGGGCGCTGCGGCGTGTTCGGCCCCACACCTCGTGACAACTCACCGCAGATGACACAATCGGCACATGGAACACGATGGCCAACTCGAGCTGTACGGGTTCCTCGCTGCCAGGTTGAAGCAGGCCCACACCCGGGTGGCGGGTCTGCAAGTGCCGGAGGACGTCAGGATGCAGTTGACCCGGCGGCTGCTCGTCATCACCGCCGCCGCGAAGCACGATCTCGCGGGTGCGGCAAGGCGTCTGGAGGAACTGATGAAGGACCTCGACGAAGGCCGATTCCCCGATCAAAGGTCTTCCTGAGCCCCGAGTTCGTTGCGGCACAAGGGTGATTCGCCCGTTTCGTATTTGATTTGCGGTATATATCCGCCTAGCGTGCGAAAAAGCCCGAACTTCATCGCCGGGCAAGTTTCCGAAGGGGAAGACGTGAACAAGGCGCAGCTCGTTGAAGCGATTGCCGACAAGCTCGGCGGCCGTCAGCAGGCCGCGGACGCGGTCGACGCCGTCCTGGACGCGATCGTCCGCGCGACGGTGGGCGGGGACCGGGTCTCGGTCACCGGCTTCGGCTCGTTCGAGAAGGTGGAGCGTCCCGCCCGCTACGCCCGCAACCCCCAGACCGGGGAGCGGGTCCGGGTCAAGAAGACCTCCGTCCCGCGCTTCCGCGCCGGTCAGGGCTTCAAGGACCTGGTCAGCGGGTCGAAGAAGCTCCCCAAGGTCGGCGAGGTCTCCGTCAAGAAGGCGCCCAAGGGCAGCCTGACCGGCGGCGTCACCGCCAAGGCCACGACCAAGAAGGCCGCCGCGAAGAAGACGACGGCCAAGAAGGCCACCGCGGCCAAGGCGACGGCGGCGAAGAAGGCCACCGCCGCCAAGACCACCGCGAAGAAGGCCACCGCCGCCAAGACCACGGCGGCGAAGAAGGCGACCGCCAAGAAGACCACGGCGAAGAAGGCGACCGCCAAGAAGACCGCCCCGGCCAAGAAGGCGCCGGCCAAGTCCGCGGCGCGGAAGACCGCCACCAAGCGGGCCGCCAAGCGGTAGGGATTCCGCGGAGCCGCACACGCCGACGGGCCGGGTACCCCTGACTCAGGGGCGCCCGGCCCGTGCCGTCATGTCCTCAGGCTCCCGGGTCCGGGAAGGTCTGCAGCGTCACGAAGACCACCCGGCGGCCGTCCCCGGCGCCCTCCGTGCGGATCCGCACCCGCTGACCGGGCCGCAGCAGCCGCAGTCCCCCGGCGTCGAACGCCGCCGCGTCGAACGGCAGCGGCGTCCCGTCGTCCAGCAGCACGCTGCCGGCGCGGGTCTCGGGGTCGTAGGTGTACGCGGTGGCCTGCATGGGCCTCAGCCTAGCGGGCGCCGCTACCCGGGGCCGGGGCGCCGGCGGCCCTGCACCCGGCCGCTTTGGACCCCGCGGCCTCGGACGTTGCGGCCTCGGAGTCCCCGGCCGCGGAGTCGGGGGCGCCGTTCGCCGTGGCGCCGTCTCCCGGCGCCGCCCGAAGTCCGGCCCGCAGCAGTGCCCGCGTACGGGGTCCGACCCCCAGCGCCAGGGCGGCGGCCAGGTCCTCGCCCGTATCGACGTCCCGGCGCACGGAGTCCACGTCCGGCAGGACGATCTCGCGGGCTCCTGAGGCCCGGTGGCGGGCCCGTGACGGCCCTCCGAAAGCCGGCACGAGGGGGATCCCGGCGGTGGCGGCCAGCAGCGTCGTGCCGATTCCGGCCGCGTCGGCCAGAAACGCCCGCCCTGGGCGCCGGGCGGCCGCACGGAGCACCGCGGCCAGTTCGGCGGGCCGCAAGGCCGGGAGATCGGCGTTCAGGGCCGCCACGGCGGCCCCGGGGTGCCGTGCCCGCACCGCGTCGGCGCCGTGCCGCAGCGCGGCGTTGAGCCCGGCCGCGGGCGAGTCCGCCCGGATCCGCGCCCCGAGCGCCGAGAGCGCGGCCGAGGCGAGCGGATCATCGGTGACGACCGTCACATTCCGGACGGCTTCGCAGGCGAGCGCGGCGGCCACCGTGTCCTGCGCGAAGGCCAGCGCCAGCCCGGGCCGTACGGGGCCGACGGCCTCCGCGAGACGGCTCTTGGCGGCGGCCAGCGGCTTCAGCGGGACGACGAGCGACCATTCCACGGGTGGCGACACCGAACTATTGTGCTCGGGTCCCCCGGGCCCATCGCCACCCTGCCCCCCAACCCCCCTTCCCGGAGGCCCGCCTCCGGGTGCACGATCTCCCTGGTACGCGCCCGGGCCTTCTGGCCTCGGCGCTTTCGCCGGGGCGCACCCTCTGGGCCCTTCGCCCTGGCGTTACCGTGGCCCTACCGGCGACACTTGTGCGGCCATACCGGCCGCACGGTGCCGCCGACCACAGCAGGCCGCGATCCGGTGATCCCGGGTCGGCGGCGGAACGAGGAGGAGTTCTGGTGTCCCGCCGCAGAATCGGCTTCTGGTACCGGCTGGCAGCCGTCATCGCGAAACCGCCGCTTGTCGTTCTCTTCAAGCGGGACTGGCGCGGAATGGAGCACATTCCGGCCCAGGGCGGATTCATTACCGCGGTCAACCACAACTCGTACCTCGACCCGCTGTCGTACGCGCATTTCCAGTACAACAGCGGCCGGGTCCCGCGCTTCCTGGCGAAGGCCCCCCTGTTCAAGCCCGCCTTCGTCGGCGCGATACTGCGCGGCACCGGCCAGATCCCGGTCTACCGGGAGAGCACCGACGCGGCCAACGCCTTCCGGGCCGCCGTGGACGCCATCAACTCCGGCGAGTGCGTCGCCTTCTACCCGGAGGGCACGCTGACCCGGGATCCCGAGATGTGGCCGATGGTGGGCAAGACCGGCGTCGCGCGCGTCGCGCTGATGACCAAGGCCCCCGTGATCCCGGTCGCCCAGTGGGGCGCCAACGAGGCGATGCCCCCGTATGCCAAGGACAAGAAGGTCCGGCTCTTCCCGCGCAAGACCCTCCGGGTCGTCGCCGGGCCGCCGGTGGATCTGTCGGCGTTCTACGGCCAGGAGGCCAGCGCCGACGTACTCAAGGACGCCACCGACACCATCATGGCCGCGGTGAGCGAGCTGCTGGGCGAACTGCGCGGTCAGACTCCGCCCGCCGAGCGCTTCGACCCGCGCAAGCAGAGGGGGATCACCAAGTGACGACGCGCTGCGCGGTCTACGGCGCGGGCTCGTGGGGCACCGCCTTCGCGATGGTGCTCGCCGACGCCGGTGCCCAGGTGACCATGTGGGGGCGCCGCCCCGAGGTGGTCGAGGCCGTCAACAGCACGCGCACCAACCCGTACTACCTGCCCGGGACGGAGCTGCCGGCGACGATCACCGCCACCACCGATCCCGCGGAGGCCGCACGGGACGCGGAGTTCGTGATCCTGTCCGTACCGTCGCAGACGCTGCGCGGCAACCTGGCCGAGTGGCAGTCGCTGCTGCCCCGCGACTCCGTGCTGGTCAGCCTGATGAAGGGCGTCGAACTCGGCACCGCCAAGCGGATGAGCGAGGTCATCGAGGAGGTCGCCAAGGCGGGCCCGGAGCGCGTGGCCGTGCTGTCCGGTCCCAATCTGGCCAAGGAGATCGCCGCCCGGCAGCCCGCCGCGTCGGTCGTCGCCTGCCGCGACGAGGCGGTGGCCAAGCGGCTGCAGGCCGCGAGCCACACCGCGTACTTCCGTCCGTACACCAACACCGACGTCGTCGGCTGTGAACTCGGCGGCGCGGTCAAGAACGTGATCGGCCTCGCCGTCGGCATCGCCGACGGCATGGGCCTGGGAGACAACACCAAGGGCTCGCTGATCACGCGCGGCCTGGCGGAGACCACCCGGCTCGGCATCGCGCTGGGCGCCGACCCGCTCACCTTCTCCGGTCTCGCCGGTCTCGGCGACCTGGTCGCGACCTGCTCCTCGCCGCTGTCGCGCAACCACACCTTCGGCTTCAACCTCGGCAAGGGCATGACGCTGGAGGAGACCATCGCGGTCACCCGGCAGACCGCCGAGGGCGTCAAGTCCTGCGAGTCGGTGCTCGACCTGGCCCGCCGGCACGGCGTCGACATGCCCATCACCGAGACCGTCGTCGACATCGTGCACAACGGTAAGCAGCCCGTCGTCGCGGTCAAGGAGCTGATGTCGCGCTCCGCGAAGTCGGAGCGCTGACGTCCGGAACGGTAAGGTCAACGCGACATGAGCAATCAGCCTTCTTCCCGCAAGCCGCGCGTCGCTGTCGTCTTCGGCGGACGCAGCTCCGAGCACGGCATCTCGGTCGTCACCGCAGGCGCCGTCCTGAGCGCGATCGACCGCGACAAGTACGACGTGCTGCCGATCGGCATCACCACCGACGGCCGTTGGGCGCTCACCGCCGACGACCCGTCCCGGATGGCGATCACCGACCGCGCGCTCCCCGGCGTCGCACAGCTCGCCGAGTCCACCGACGGCTCGGTGCTGCTGCCCGTCGACCCGGCCAACCGCGAGGTCGTCTACAGCGAGCCCGGCTCGGTGCCCAAGGCGCTCGGCGACGTCGACGTCGTCTTCCCCATGCTGCACGGGCCCTACGGCGAGGACGGCACCCTCCAGGGCCTGCTGGAGCTCTCCGGAGTGCCCTACGTCGGCTCCGGCGTGCTCGCCTCGGCCGTCGGCATGGACAAGGAGTACATGAAGCGGGTCTTCACCTCCTTCGGCCTGCCGGTCGGCCCGTACGTGGTGATCCGCCCCCGCGAGTGGGAGCAGGACCCCGCCGCGGCCCGCAAGAAGGTCGTGGACTTCGCCGCCGACCACGGCTGGCCGGTCTTCGTGAAGCCCGCCCGCGCCGGCTCTTCCATGGGCATCAGCAAGGTGGCCGACCTCTCCGCCCTGGACGAGGCGATCGAGGAGGCCCGCCGGCACGACCCCAAGGTGCTGGTGGAGTCGCTGCTGAGCGGTCGCGAGATCGAATGCGGCGTCCTGGAGTTCGAGGACGGCCCGCGCGCGTCCGTCCCCGCGGAGATCCCGCCGGTCACGGCGCACGACTTCTACGACTTCGAGGCGAAGTACATCGACTCCGCCGAGGGCATCGTGCCCGCCCCGCTGACCCCGGAGCAGACCGCCGAGGTGCAGCGGCTCGCCGTGGCCGCCTTCGACGCGGCCTCCTGCGAGGGCCTGGTCCGCGCGGACTTCTTCCTGCAGGACGACGGCGAGTTCGTGATCAACGAGATCAACACCATGCCGGGCTTCACGCCGATCTCCATGTACCCGCGCATGTGGCGGGAGAGCGGCGTCGGCTACGCGGAACTGGTGGACCGGCTGATCCAGGCCGCGCTCCGGCGCTCCACCGGCCTGCGCTGAGCCCCGCCGGACCGCCGGAAGCGGTCCTTCGGGGCCGTCAGAGCTCGGAGGGGATCGTGGTCTCGACGGCGTGCCCGAGGTCGGTCAGCGGATCGACCTCGGGCTTGTAGCTGTCCGGGACGGTCACCTCGACGAAGGCCCTGCGGCCGGTCGTCGTGAAGCGGTAGCCGTCGCCGGTCTGCTCGATGAGCCAGCTCACCCCGTTGACCTCGACCGCGTCCGCGGTGGGGTTGTACGTGGCGCTGCCCGGCGTCAGCATCTCGGGTCGGGGCACGCCGCAGCGCAACACCACCGTAGGATCCCCCCATCCGGCGGTGAGCTCGGAGACGGGGCTCAGCGACCGCTTCGACAGGCCGTCGACCTTCTTCGGCAGTGCGTCGTGCAGCGCGCCGCACAGCCGGGCGGCCTGGGTGGGGGGCGACGGGACGGCGACCCCGCCCCCGGCACCGCCGGAGGCGGAAATCCAGACCGCCGCCGCGGACAGGCACGCGACGGCGGACACGGAGACTAGCGCGACCCGGCGGTACATCACCCGCCGAGCTTACAGGGGGCCTAGAGATGGACGACCGGACAGGTCAGCGTGCGGGTGATCCCCTCCACCTGCTGCACTTTCGCCACCACGAGGCGCCCCAGGTCGTCGACCGTGTCAGCCTGGGCACGCACGATCACGTCGTACGGGCCGGTGACGTCCTCGGCCTGGATGACCCCGGAAATCTTGGAGATCACCTCCGCTACTGCCGAGGCCTTCCCAACCTCGGTTTGAATCAGAATGTACGCCTGTACCACGGAACCTCCAGGGCGGCTACGAGGATCATGTGGGAGGGAACGTCACGGTACCGCGTCGCCGCATGCCGCGGGGAGACCCGCGCGGTACCGGCCGCGCGAAAGCAGTCGCGCAAGCGCACACAGATGGGGACCGGCCAGGTGAAGGGGACAGTCAGATGAAGGGCACCGTGGGCGAACTGGGGGAGTTCGGGCTCATCAGGGAGTTGACCTCGCGGCTCACCTCCAGCCCCGCCGTACGGCTCGGTCCGGGCGACGACGCGGCCGTGGTGGCCGCCCCGGACCGGCGGGTGGTGGCCACCACCGACGCGCTCGTGGAGGGGCGGCACTTCCGCCGCGACTGGTCCACCGCCTATGACGTGGGCCGCAAGGCCGCCGCGCAGAACCTCGCCGACATCGCCGCGATGGGGGCCGTGCCGACCGCGGTGCTGCTCGCCCTGGTCGTCCCGGCGGACCTGCCCGTGACCTGGCCGGTCGAGCTGATGGACGGCATCCGGGACGAGTGCCAGGTGGCCGGCGCGGCCGTGGTCGGCGGCGACGTCGTCCGCGGCGAGACGATCATGGTCTCCATCACCGCACTGGGCGACCTGCGCGACCGCGAACCCATCACCCGATCCGGTGCCCGACCGGGCGACATCGTCGCCGTCACCGGCTGGCTGGGCTGGTCCGCGGCCGGACTCGCGGTGCTCTCCCGGGGGTTCCGCTCCCCGCGCGCCTTCGTCGAGGCGCACCGCCGGCCCGAACCGCCGTACCACGCCGGCCCCGCCGCGGCCGAACTCGGCGCCACCGCCATGACCGACGTCAGCGACGGACTCGTCGCCGACCTCGGGCACATCGCCTCGGCCAGCGGGGTCGCCATAGACCTGCGCTCCGCGGACATCGACATCCCGGCGCAGATGGCCGACATCGGGCAGGCCGTCGGAGTCGACCCCCTGCACTGGGTGCTGACCGGGGGAGAGGACCACGCCATAGTCGCCGCCTTCCCCCCGGACACGAAGCTGCCCGCCCGCTGGCGGGTCATCGGCCGGGTGGTGAAGGCGACCACGGCACCCCAGGTCACCGTGGACGGCGCGCCCTGGGACAAGGCGGGCGGCTGGGACCACTTCGGGGCCGAGTAGCCGGGGCGGCTAGATTCGCCGTATGACGATCCCACCGCGTGTGCTCACCGTCGCCGGCTCCGACTCCGGCGGCGGCGCGGGCATCCAGGCCGACCTGAAGACCATGCTCGCCCTCGGCGTCCACGGCATGAGCGTGGTCACGGCCGTCACGGCCCAGAACTCACTGGGCGTCCAGGGCGCCTGGGAGCTCCCCGTGGAGGCCGTGCGGGCCCAGTTCCGCAGCGTCGTGGACGACATCGGCGTCCAGGCGGTCAAGACCGGGATGCTGTCCTCGACCGCGCTCGTCGGCGCCGTGGCCGAACTCCTCGCCCCGCTCGACGTCCCCGTGGTCGTCGACCCCGTCGGCGTCTCCAAGCACGGTGATCCGCTGCTCGCCGCCGACGCCGTCGAGGTCGTCAGGACGCGGCTGCTGCCGCTGGCCACCGTCGCCACCCCGAACCTGGACGAGGTGCGGCAGCTCACAGGAATCGTCGTGGACGGCGAACCCGCCATGCGCGAGGCCGCGGAGGCCGTCCTCAAGTGCGGCCCCCGCTGGGTCCTGATCAAGGGCGGCCACCTGAACGGCGACGCGGTCGACCTGCTCACCGACGGCGGCCGGGAGCACTGGCTGCGCGCCGTGCGCCACGACAACCGGCACACCCACGGCACCGGCTGCACACTGGCGTCCGCCATCGCCTCATGTCTCGCACGGGGAATGGACGTTCCGGAGGCGGCCCACGCCGCCAAGGAGTACGTCACCGGCGCCATCGCCGCGGGCTTCCCCCTGGGCGGCGGCATCGGCCCCGTGGACCACGCCTGGCGGTGGCGCTGAGAAGCGCCGGCCGTGCGAAGTCACAGCAGAAAGCCGGTCCACCACGAGGGTGGACCGGCTCCGGTAGCCGCAAGGCTGCGCTACGACGTCCTATGCGTCAGCGCGCGACCTTGCCGGCCTTGATGCACGAGGTGCAGACATTGAGGCGCTTCGGCGTCCGACCGACCACAGCACGAACCGTCTGGATGTTGGGGTTCCAACGACGGCGAGTACGGCGGTGCGAGTGCGAAATGTTGTTGCCGAAGCCCGGCCCCTTGCCGCAGACGTCGCAGTTGGCAGCCACGGGTCACTCCAAAGACTTCAGATGCACTAACGGATAAATCCCGGCGGCGTCCGACATCCGTCCAAAACACTGAAGGAAGGCCGGTGATGCCGAGGGATGGCCCGGGACAGCCCCAGGCAACCGGAGCAGCATACTACGTCCGCTCCTGTCCCTCGAAACTACCATGGTCAGCGGTACAGGGCGGTCCCCCGGTGGGCCCCGTCCATCAGTACGCTGCGTGCGGACACCTCCCCATCCCAGGTCCCCGGCCGCCCCGCAGGAGGAACACGTGCCGCCGACGCTCGACCCTCCCGCGGTCCGCGCATGGTGCCGGCTTTCCCTGCAGGCCCTGGGGCGGGCCCGCGAGGAGATCGACGCGATCAACGTGTACCCCGTCGCCGACGGGGACACCGGCACGAACCTCTTCCTGACCGTGGAGTCCGCGGCCCAGTCCGTGGACGCCGTCTTCGAGGGCCACGCCGCCTCGGGCGGCACCCCGGACCTCACCTCGTGCCTGCGCTCCATGGCGCACGGCGCCCTCATCGGGGCGCGCGGCAACTCGGGCACCATCCTCGCGCAACTGCTGCGCGGCATGACCGAGGTCCTCACCGAGGACGCCGCCGACCTGCGGCCGGCCCTGCGCCGGGCCGCCGAGTCGGCCTACCAGGCGGTCGCGCACCCGGTCGAGGGCACGATGCTCACCGTCGCCACCGCGGCCGCCGAGGCGGCCGCCGCCGTGACCGGCGACGTCCACGAGGTCTCCCGGACCGCGTACGAGGCCGCGCGCACCGCGCTGGTGGCCACCCCGCGGCAGCTCGCCGTCCTCGGCGACGCCGGGGTGGTCGACGCCGGCGGTCGCGGCCTGGTGGCCGTCCTGGGCGCCCTGGCGGACGCCGTCTCCGGCCAGGCCCCGATGGGCCCGCTCGACGACGCCCCGCGCCTGCCCCCGCCGAGGTCCGCGACCCCGGTGGTGCCGTACGGCTGCGCGCCCGGCGGGGACGGCGCGGACCCGCACGTGGTGCCCGGCGGCCCCGGCTTCGAGGTCATCTACCTCCTGGAGGCACCCGATTCCGCCGTCCCCGGCCTGCGGACCCGGCTGGACCGGCTCGGCGACTCGCTCGTCGTCGTCGGCGGGGACGGGCTGTGGAACGTCCACGTCCACGTCGACGACGTGGGCGCCGCCATCGAGGCCGGGATCGAGGCGGGCCGGCCGTATCGCATCAAGGTCACGCACTTCGGCGACCAGGCCCGCGCGCTCGAACGGGGCCGCCGCGGCGCCGCCGGCGAGCGCGGCGAACGGGCGCTGCGCGCCGTCGTCGCCGTCGTCCGCGGCGAGGGCCTCGCCGCGCTGTGCGCCGAGGCCGGCGCGGTGGTGGTCGCCGTACGCCCCGGGGAGCCGCCCGCCAGCGGCGACATCGCGGAGGCCATCCGCCGCGCGTACGCCCGCGAGGTCGTGCTGCTGCCCAACGACGTCGAACTGCGGGACGCGGTCGGCGCCGCGGCGGAGCAGGCCCGCGCGGAGGGCGTCCGCGTGGCCCTCATCCCCACGCGGTCCGCGGTGCAGGGCATCGCCGCCCTGGCCGTCCACGAGCCCACCCGGCGCTTCGACGAGGACGTCGTCGCCATGACCTCCGCGGCAGGCGCCACGCGCTATGCGGAGCTGGCCGTGGCGGAGGCGCAGTCGTGGACCATGGCCGGCGTCTGCCAGGCCGGGGACGTCCTCGGGCTCATCGACGGGGACGTCGCGGTGATCGGCGGGAACCTCGTCGAGACGGGGATCATCGTCCTGGACCGGATGCTGGCCGCGGGAGGGGAGATGGTCACCCTGGTCATCGGCGCGAACGCGCCGGGGGATCTGGCGGACCGGCTCGAGGCGCACGTCCGCGACAGTCACCTGGCGGTGGACACGGTGGTGTATGTGGGGGGCCAGGAGATGTGCCCTCTGCTGATCGGGGTCGAGTAGGGCTTCCCCCGGGGCCGGTTGTCGTGTGCGGCGCCGTTTGTGGTTGATGTTGGGGGTTTCCCTGCCCTCCCGCCCTCCCCCAACCTTCGGCCGGGGGTGCCCCCATCCGGCGCGGTCGGTGCGGGCCTCGCACCGTGTGCCTGGGGTCGGTGCCGCGCCGGGGTACGCCCCCAGCCTCCGGCCGGGGGTACCCCCACCTCGGCGCTCGCGGCGCTGCCCCACGTCATTCGGCACTGCGCGCACCGCTCGTCTCCCCCAGCCTCCGGCCAGGGGGAGCACCCCGCCACACCCCCTCCGGTCGTGTGGGCGCACGACGGCCGGTGGGGGTCAGCAAGGTACTCGCGGCGACCCCGGACCGCTTGCTCACCGCCTGCGTCCCCCAGCTACCGCTGGGCGGTGCCCCCGTGGGGCGCCTGACCCGTTGGGGTCAGCAAGCACGCGCGGTGACCCCGGACCGCCCAGTTACCCCCCTCCGGGGATCAGGCGCGCTACGAGAGGGAGGGGGCGGGGTCGGAGGGGTGGGCGTTCTGGACACTGGGCGTATTTGTGTGCGGCAGAGACGGCACCGACTTGGACCGCCCGCCATGCACGTAAATATGCGTCCAGAATGCCCAGCCCCGGAGGCCCCGCACCCGGCCCACCCACACACGTAGCGGCGCGGTGCCTGACCGCGCCGGGCAATCGGGCGGGCGGGCGGGGAAACCCCCAACATCGACCACGGCGGCGCCGCACACGGCGACGGGCCGCACAGAATGTCCGCCGCGTGCGCAAAGATGGACGCGATGTCTGCCCCCCTTGACGAACCGCTCGCGAAATCCGTCGGCGGCCGCACCGCGAAGGTGTTCGCCGACCACCTCGACCTGCGCACGGTCGGGGACCTGCTCCACCACTACCCACGCCGCTACGCCGAGCGCGGCGAGCTGACCCGCCTCTCCGACCTCCCCCTGGACGAACACGTCACCGTCGTCGCGCGCGTCGCGAAGGCGACGAAGAAGACGTACGGCCCGGGCAAGGCGCGCCTGGAGGTGGTCGTCACGGACGGCAGCGGCTCGCTGACCCTGGTCTTCTTCGGCCGGGGCGTGTTCAAGCCGGAGCACGACCTCCTCCCGGGCCGCCGCGGCATGTTCGCCGGCAAGGTGTCGGTGTTCAACCGGGCGCTGCAGCTCGCGCACCCCGAGTACCAGTTGTTGGACGCCGAGGACGGCAAGGAGGCCGTGGACGCCTTCGCGAACCGGCTGATCCCGATCTACCCGGCGTGCAAGCAGGTCAACTCGTGGACGATCGCGAAGACCGTGGACACCGTGCTGACCTCGCTCGGCGCCACGCAGTGGGCGGGCGCGGGGGAGCCGCTGCCCCCCGCGCTGCGGGAGTCGCGCGGGCTGGTGGCGCTGCCGGAGGCGCTGGAGAAGATCCACCGGCCCCGTTCCAAGGCGGACATCGCCGTCGCGCGGGACCGGCTGAAGTGGGACGAGGCGTTCGTGCTGCAGGTGGCCCTCGCGCGGCGTCGCGCGGCGGACGCCGCGCTGCCCGCCGTGCCGCGCGTGCCGGCGGAGGACGGCCTGCTGAAGGCCTTCGACGCGCGGCTGCCGTTCACGCTCACCGAGGGCCAGGAGCAGGTGTCGGCCGAGATCTTCGCGGATCTGGCGACGGACCACCCGATGCACCGGCTGCTGCAGGGCGAGGTGGGTTCCGGCAAGACGATGGTGGCGCTGCGCGCGATGCTCGGCGTGGTCGACGCGGGCGGCCAGGCCGCGATGCTGGCGCCGACGGAGGTGCTGGCGCAGCAGCACCACCGGTCGATCACCGAGATGATGGGCGATCTCGCCGAGGGCGGCATGCTCGGCGGTTCGGACCTGGGCACGAAGGTCGTGCTGCTGACCGGCTCGATGGGGGCCGCCGCCCGCCGCCAGGCGCTGCTGGACCTGGTCACCGGCGAGGCCGGGATCGTCGTGGGCACCCACGCGCTGATCGAGGACAAGGTGGGCTTCCACGACCTGGGCCTGGTCGTGGTCGACGAGCAGCACCGCTTCGGCGTCGAGCAGCGCGACGCCCTGCGCGGCAAGGCCAAGCAGCCGCCGCATTTGCTGGTGATGACCGCGACGCCGATCCCGCGCACCGTTGCGATGACGGTCTTCGGCGATCTGGAGACGTCCGTGCTGGACCAGTTGCCGGCCGGGCGCTCGCCGATCGCCACGCATGTCGTGCCGGCGAAGGACAAGCCGCACTTCCTCTCGCGTGCCTGGGATCGGGTGCGGGAGGAGGTCGAGGGCGGGCACCAGGCGTACGTGGTGTGCCCGCGGATCGGTGACGAGGAGCCGGACCCGAAGAAGAAGTCCGCGGAGGACGAGGCGGAGAAGCGGCCGCCGCTGGCCGTGCTGGAGATCGCCGAGCAGCTGGCCAAGGGGCCGCTGGCAGGGCTGAGCGTGGAGGTGCTGCACGGGCGGATGCAGCCGGAGGCGAAGGACGACGTGATGCGCCGCTTCGCCGCCGGCGAGGTCGACGTGCTGGTGGCGACCACGGTCATCGAGGTCGGCGTCAATGTGCCGAACGCCACCGCCATGGTGATCATGGACGCGGATCGTTTCGGCGTCTCGCAGCTGCACCAGTTGCGCGGCCGGGTCGGGCGTGGTTCGGCGGCCGGTCTGTGCCTGCTGGTGTCCGAGATGCCGGAGGCGACGTCGGCGCGGGCGCGGCTGGACGCCGTGGCCGGGACGCTGGACGGCTTCGAGCTGTCCCGCATCGACCTGGAACAGCGGCGCGAGGGCGATGTGCTGGGGCAGGCCCAGTCCGGAACGCGCTCGTCGCTGCGCGTGCTGACCGTGATCGACGACGAGGACGTGATCGCGGCCGCGAGGGAGGAGGCCACCTCGCTGGTCGCCGCCGACCCCGAACTGGCCGGTCAGCCGGACCTGCGCAGCGCGCTGGAGAGCCTGGTCGACGCGGACCGCGAGCAGTACCTCGACAAGGGCTGACGGACCGTCATTGTCAGTGCCCCCTGGGAGAATGGACACAGTCCGCGCCGATCCGCTCGGGAATCGGCGTAATCGGACCCTTGGGGGCTGATTTCATGTCGTTCCGTCATCTCAACGAACTGCCGCTCGGTGAGAAGGTCTTCCGGATCGAGCTCTCCAGCGACGACGACACCACCGTCACCCTGTCCCTGGCCGGCTGGTCCGAGGACGACCCGGACACCCTCCTCGCCTCCGGCACCCTCACGCTGCCGCTGACCGACGTCCCGTCCCTGCGCATCGCCCTCAACCGGGCCCTGCGCGCCCTCGCGCTCGTGGCCGACGTGGCCGAGCCCATCCCCGACCGCGACGTGCTGCGCGAGCTCTTCCCCGGCCACGGCGCGCCGTGGGTGCCGCAGCACGAGGAGGAGCTCGTCCGGCGGTTCCACGACGGCGAGTCCATCGCCCGCATAGCCGCCCGCTTCGGCCGCACGCCCGACTCCGTGCGGACGAAGCTGCGTGAACTCGGCCACGACCCGCGCCGCCCCGAGTACTGCCCGCCCGACGGCTGTCTGTCCTGGTCCCGGTACGCCTCGCCCGCGCTCGTCGGGGCCGTGGAAGAGCAGGGCCGGGACTGACCTACGTATCGTGGGGGAGCGGCGCCGCGCCGGCGCCGCTCCGCCCGCCCACGAGACGAATGAGCCGCAGATGACCCGCGTGATCGCCGGAGCCGCCGGTGGCCGCCGCCTGGCCGTACCGCCGGGCAACGGCACCCGACCCACCTCGGACCGGGCGAAGGAGGGGCTGTTCTCCACCTGGGAGTCGCTGCGCGGCGCCCTGCACGGGGCGCGGGTCCTCGACCTGTACGGGGGCTCGGGGGCCGTCGGCCTGGAGGCGCTGTCGCGCGGCGCCGAGCATGTGCTGTTGGTCGAGGCCGACCCCCGGGCCGCCCGGGTCATCCGGGAGAACGTCCGCACTCTCGGGATGCCCGGCGCCGAGGTGCGGGCCGGCAAGGCCGAGAAGGTGATCGCGGGACCGCCCCCGCAGACCCCGTACGACGTGGTGTTCCTGGACCCCCCGTACGCCGTCACGGACGACGAGTTGCGAGAGATCCTGCTCACACTCCGCACCCAGGGCTGGCTCGACGCGGACGCGCTCGCCACCGTGGAACGGAGCACCCGAGGCGGGGAATTCCGCTGGCCCGAGGGGTACGAAGGGCTCAGGGCCCGCCGCTACGGCGAAGGGACGCTTTGGTACGGTCGCGCCGCCGACGTTACTGACGCGTCATGAACCACCCGCAGAACCCTCAGAGCGAGGAGTCACCGTTGCGCCGCGCAGTCTGTCCGGGATCCTTCGATCCCGTCACCAATGGGCACCTCGACATCATCGCCCGAGCCTCGCGCCTGTACGACGAGGTCTATGTGGCCGTGATGATCAACAAGTCCAAGAAGGGTCTCTTCTCGATCGAGGAGCGCATCGCCCTGATCGAGGAGGTCACCGCCGAGTACGGCAATGTGCGCGTGGAGGCCTTCCACGGCCTGCTGGTCGACTTCTGCAAGCAGCGCGACATCCCCGCCATCGTGAAGGGCCTGCGCGCGGTCAGCGACTTCGACTACGAGCTGCAGATGGCCCAGATGAACAACGGGCTGTCCGGCGTGGAGACCCTCTTCGTCCCCACCAACCCCACCTACAGCTTCCTCTCCTCCAGTCTCGTCAAGGAGGTGGCGCAATGGGGCGGCGACGTCGCGCACTTGCTGCCCCCCGTCGTGCTGGAGGCCCTCAAGAAGAAGCTCGCGCAGCAGTAGAGTCTGGGACGTGGACGTCCAGAAAAAGCTCGACGAGATCGTGGCCGCCGTGGAGGCCGCCCGGTCCATGCCGATGTCGGCCTCCTGCGTGGTCAACCGTGCCGAGCTGCTCGCCATGCTCGAAGACGTGCGGTCGGCGCTGCCGGACTCGCTCTCCCAAGCCCAGCAGCTGCTGGGCGGCCGGGAGCAGATGGTCGAGGAGGCCCGCGTCGAGGCGGGCCGGATCATCGAGGCCGCGCACGCGGAACGCGGCTCCCTGATCTCCGACACCGAGATCGCCCGCCGCTCCCAGCAGGAGGCCGAGCGCATCGTCACCGAGGCGCAGCGCGAGGCCGCCGAGATCCGCGCCGAGGCCGACGACTACGTCGACAGCAAGCTCGCCAACTTCGAGGTCGTGCTCACCAAGACCATCGGCTCGGTGGACCGCGGCCGCGAGAAGCTGCTCGGCCACGGCCCGGTGCTCGACGAGAACGGCTACCCGTACGAGGACGACGACGCGCCCGAGCGCAGCGCCGACCCCGAGACGCTGCGCCGCCGCGCCGACGACTACGTGGACGCCAAGCTGGGCGCCTTCGAGGCGGTGCTCAGCAAGACGCTGGAGGCCGTCGGCCGCGGCCGGCTGAAGCTGACCGGCCACCGCCCCATCGACGAGCTGGGCGCCCACATGGGGGCCGGCGACCCCGAGATGCAGGCGCCCGGGCAGTCCGACGCGGAGTACCTGGCGGGCCTGGCCGCCCCGGTGGCCCCGGGCGACTACCAGTACGACGCGAACGCCGTGCAGCAGCAGCCCGACTACGGCTACCAGCAGCCGGACCCGTACCAGCAGCAGGGCGGGCAGCCGGACCCGTACCAGCAGCAGGGCCAGTACGCCGATCCGTACGCCGCGCAGCCGCAGCAGGCGTACTACGACCCGAGCTACGGCTGGCAGCAGCAGCCGCAGACCGGCTACGAACAACAGCAGCAGTACATCCCGCAGCAGCACCAGCAGGGTCAGGGCGCGGCGCTGGACGAGACGAGCTTCTTCGACACCAGCATGATCGACCTGAACCGGCTGCGGGAGCTGGAGCAGGAGCGCGGTTTGGGCTGAGCCCGGGGGACCGGTATCCTGATCCCTCAGCCGTGTGATCCCCGGCGCTTTGGCGTGCCCGCCGTCGTATCGACGGGCACGCGCCGAACCGAAGAAAGCAGGAGCCCTGAACACCCGCCTCGACCACCGCAACCCGCTCGTGTTCGACACGCATGAGCTGGGTCGTCGTCCTGGGGCGATGAAGAAGGTCTCCCGCTCGGTGCCGGCCCCCAAGGACATGGGCATCGAGGTCATCGGTGTCCGCGAGGGCACGGAGATCACGCTCGACCTCCGCCTGGAGTCGGTGATGGAGGGGGTGCTCGTCACGGGCACCGCCCGCGCACCGCTCTCGGGGGAGTGCGTAAGGTGTCTGGAGCCGATCGAGCGCGAGCTCGAGACGGAGTTCCAGGAGCTGTACTCCTACCCCGACGCCGACACCCGGACCGGTGGACACCATGGTGCCGCCGACGCCGGTGACGACGTCGAGGAGGAGGACACGCTCTTCCTCGAGGGCGACCTGCTCGACCTCGAGTCCGTGCTGCGTGACGCGGTGGTTCTCGAACTGCCGCTGCAGCCGGTGTGCCAGGACGACTGTCCCGGTCTGTGCTCCGACTGCGGAGTGCGGCTGGCGGACGACCCGGACCACCACCACGAGGTCACCGACATCCGTTGGGCGGCCCTGCAGGAAATCCAGCTGAGCGGTGCCGAGAACGGTGCCGACGAGAACCAGGAGAAGTAGCCGTGGCTGTTCCCAAGCGGAAGATGTCGCGCAGCAACACGCGCCACCGCCGTTCGCAGTGGAAGGCTGCGCCCGTGAGCCTGGTGGCGTGCGAGCGCTGCCACGAGCCGAAGCAGCAGCACATCGCGTGCCCGAGCTGCGGCACCTACAACCGTCGTCAGGTCCTCGAGGTCTGATCGGCGGGTGAGGGGCTCCATGTCGTCAGACGGCGCAACGTCGACGGACGCCGGTAGGGCAGCCTCGTCCCCCGCGGTTCTGGAAGGGCGGCTCGGGTACACACTCGAACCCGCCCTTCTGGTGCGTGCGCTGACCCATCGCTCGTACGCGTACGAGAACGGCGGTCTGCCCACCAACGAGCGCCTGGAGTTCCTCGGTGACTCCGTCCTCGGCCTGGTGGTCACCGACACGCTCTACCGCACCCACCCGGACCTTCCGGAGGGGACGCTCGCCAAGCTGCGGGCGGCGGTGGTCAACTCGCGCGCGCTGGCCGGTGTCGGCCGCGGCCTGGACCTGGGCAGTTTCATCCGCCTGGGCCGGGGCGAGGAGGGCACCGGCGGCCGGGACAAGGCGTCGATCCTCGCGGACACCCTCGAGGCGGTGATCGGCGCGGTCTACCTGGACCAGGGCCTGGACGCCGCGTCGGAGCTGGTGCACCGGCTCTTCGATCCGCTGATCGAGAAGTCCTCCAATCTCGGGGCGGGACTGGACTGGAAGACCAGCCTCCAGGAACTCACCGCGGGCGAGGGCCTCGGTGTCCCGGAGTACGTGGTCTCCGAGACCGGACCCGACCACGAGAAGACCTTCACGGCTGCCGCCCGCGTCGGTGGTGTCGAGTACGGCACCGGCACCGGCCGCAGCAAGAAGGAAGCCGAGCAGCAGGCCGCCGAGGCCGCTTGGCGCGGCATCCGCGCCAAGCGCGACGCGAACGGCACTGCCGCGAGCTGAACCCGTCAGGCCCGTCCGGCCGGCCCCGAGCCGCCCGGGCGGGCCTTCCGGTTTCCCGAGCCGGGAACCGACATCCGAGAGGAGCGCACCGCGTGCCGGAGCTGCCCGAGGTCGAAGTGGTACGCCGCGGTCTGGACCGCTGGGTGAGCGGTCGCACCGTCGCCGGGGCCGAGGTGCTGCACCCGCGCTCGGTCCGCCGGCACCTGGCAGGGGCCGAGGACTTCACGACCCGGCTGGAGGCGCAGACCCTCGGACCGGCGCTGCGCCGCGGCAAGTACCTGTGGCTCCCGCTCCAGGACTCCCCGTTCGCGCTCCTCGGCCACCTGGGCATGAGCGGCCAGCTGCTCGTCCAACCCGAGGACGCTCCCGCCGAGACCCATCTGCGGATCCGGATCCGCTTCGAGGACGACCTCGGCACGGAGCTGCGCTTCGTGGACCAGCGCACCTTCGGCGGTCTGTCCCTGCACGACTGCGTGCCCGGCGACCCCGAGCGGCTGCCGGTCCCCCTGTCGCACATCGCCCGGGACCCGCTCGACCCGCGCTTCGACGACGCGGCCTTCCACACCGCGCTGCGCCGCCGCCGCACCACCGTCAAGCGGGCGCTCCTCGACCAGTCGCTGATCAGCGGGGTCGGCAACATCTACGCCGACGAGGCGCTGTGGCGCACGAGGCTGCACTACGAGCGCCCCACCGCGACCCTCACCCGACCGGTCACGACGGAACTGCTCACCCACATCCGCGAGGTCATGACCGACGCCCTCGCCGCCGGCGGCACGAGCTTCGACAGCCTGTACGTCAACGTCAACGGCGAGTCCGGCTACTTCGACCGCTCGCTCGACGCCTACGGCCGGGAGGACGAGCCCTGCCGCCGCTGCGGGACGCCGATCCGCCGCCGTCCCTGGATGAACCGGTCGAGCTACTTCTGCCCGCGCTGTCAGCGGCCGCCGCGCGGCCCGGCCGCCGCGGCCGCCGTCGTGGTCCGCTCGTCGTAGCGGCGCTGCGCCTCCAGCACCTCGGGCATCCGCGCCTCCACGAGATCGATCAGCGCCAGCAGCCGGTCGGCCGTGTCCCGGCCGAGGGGCGTGAGGCTGTAGTCGACCCGCGGCGGATTGGTGGGCTGCGCCTCACGGTGCACCAGCCCGTCCCGCTCCAGCGCGTGCAGGGTCTGGGAGAGCATCTTCTCGCTGACGCCGTCGACCCGGCGGCGCAGCTCGTTGAACCGCAGCGGCCCCCTGACCAGCGCCCCCAGCGCCAGCGCGCCCCATCGGCCGGTCACGTGCTCCAGCGTGGGGCGCGACGGGCAGGAGCGGGCGAACACGTCGAACTCCAGGGCCGCCGCCACGGCATCGCCGCCGACGGTGTCGCACACCCGCGCGGAAGTCTCCATGCCGCTCAGCGTAGGCGTTCCGAACACTTACCGCAGGGTTGCGCTTCCCCGGAGTCAGCGTCCCGCCGAACCCCTGTCCGCGGGGCACGGCGGACGGCATCGCCCCGTCCGTCGCGACCCTCTCCGTACCCCACCCGGTGATCGAGCGGCCGGGCAGGAAACCGCCGTACGACCGCGGCCGTGCGGCGCACAATGGGCGGATGCCCACCGACGGCACACCCGCCCCCGCCGCCACCTACGACGAACCCGCCGGGCCCCAGCCGGAGATCCCGCTCATCGGCGGTGACGTCACCGAAGGCGTCGTCCGCGTCGGCGACACGGTCCGCCGCCCGACCGGCGCCCACACCCCGCTGGTGCACGCCCTGCTGCGGCATCTGGAGGACACCGGATTCGCGGGCGCTCCCCGGCTGCTGGGCATCGACGCCGCGGGCCGCGAAGTGCTGACCTACGTCACCGGCGAGGTCGCCGCCCGCCCGCGGCCCGCCTGGATCGCCGACGAGGACCGCCTCGCCTCGGTCGGCCGCCTGGTGCGCGCCTACGACGACGCGGCCGCCGGCTTCACCCCGCCCGACGGCGTACGGGCCCCCTCCGGTCCCACCCCGCCCGCGGAGATGCCGCCCGCGCCGCCCTATCCCGCGGAGCTGATCGGGCACATGGACCTCACCCCCGACAACATCGTCTTCCGGGACGGCGAGGCCGCCGTGCTCATCGACTTCGACCTGGCCAGGCCGGTATCCAGGGTCGACGAGATCCACAACGCGATGCTCTACTGGGCCCCCCTCGGCGATCCCGCCGACGCCGACCCCCCGCTGCGCGACGTCGACGTCCCCCGCCGCTGCCGCGTCCTCGCCGACGCGTACGGCCTGTCCGGCACCGACCGCGGCCGCCTGCTGGAGGTGGCTGTGCTGCGCGCCCGCCGCGCATGGTTCTCCATGAAGCGGATGGCCGAGACCGAGGGCGGCGGCTGGGCCCGGATGTGGCACGAAGGCGTCGGCGACCGGATCAAGCGCCGCGAAGCCTGGCTGGAGCGCCACGGCCCCTCCGTCGAGGCCGCGCTCACCGCTCCCTAGACCCGGGGAGAGCGCCGCTTGCGACCGGGCAACACCCCGTACTGGTCGAGCGCCAAGCCGGCGGACCACCCCAGGAGGCACAGCGCGTCCTTCGCCACCGATGCGGCAAGCTCCTCCACCGCGTCCCATCCCCACTCCGTGGCAACCGGCGCCGACCGCGTACGAGCCGCCCTCCGGCGGCGTGCCCTTCCCGACCACACCCACCTTCACGTGTGCGGAGCCGCCGCCGTTCAACGCAGGGCCGACGGCCGTCCGAGTCCGTCGCCGTTGGTGCCGGCCATGGATGTCAGCGCCTACGTGGCCGCGGACGTCTTCCGGTCGTACCGAGCCGGCACTCGGCGACCGTGTGATCGAACTGCCTCCATCGAGTTCCTGCCGCCGTCACTCGACTGAAGGCGGTCGGACACCCCCTTCAGCAATACATCACGACAAAATGCGTGAATATGGCTGAAGAGGTGTTTTGCCATATGCCCCAGGGAGCCTCGGATGGACGCCTCGAACGAACTTCTTCGAAGGGCTTGCCCGTCGGCTCTTCTGACGCTGGACGGTGCCATGCGCGGCCTCAACGCCGCATTGGCCTCGGCGCTGGGCAGGCCGGCGGAGCAGTGCCTGGGACGTGACTTCGGTGATCTGTGGCCTGCGAGCCAGCGGACGTCGGCCGAGAGTCTGGTGGACCACGCGGCCAGGACGACTACGGCCGCGATGCGGGTGCTGGAGTTCCCCGGGCAGAACGAAGTACCCGTTGCCTGCTTGATCGAGGCGCGGCAAGTCAAGGATCCCGCCGACGGCGAGCAGCTGGTCTGGGTGCACGCGCTGGATTCGGGAAACGACCTGCGCAGCCTGCTGATCCCGTTCCGGCTGGCCACCGAGGCCGCCGACCTCGGCCTGTGGATGTACGCACCCCATCGGGACGAGCTGGAGTGGCTCGGTGGCGCACCCGCCGTGGCCGCGCTCTTCCCGGATTCCGCCGCTCCGCTTTCCCAGGTGATCTCGGCGGTGCACCCCGACGACCGGGAGGCCTTCCGGAAGCTCCTGTGCTCCACCCCCACCCAGCGGTCCCCCTGGGTGAGGTTGCGATACCTCACCCGGCACGAGGGCTGGCACCAACTGGCCGCCCGGACCCGTCGGCTCCAGCTGGGGTATGGCGGCCCCGAACGGATCTTCGGGGTGGTCCGCGACGACACCAAACAGGAGAAGCGCAGGCAGAAGGCGCAGGCCGCACTGGCTGCCGAGCGACAGCGCGCCAGGGACATCGCCGACTTCTCCTCCGCCTTGATCGCCGCAGCCTCGGAGCAGGAGTTGCAGCAGGTCGTCCTGACCCGGCTCGCCGCGACCTTCGGCGCCTGCGGCGCCCTGCTCGCCCTCGTCGAGGAGGACCGCCTGCGTGTCTCCACCGATGCCGGGATTGCCATGCGCGAGGTCGAGGCCCTGCACGGCCTGCGGCTGGGCCATCCGAGTCCGCTGCCCGAGGCGATCCGCACCGGCAGGCCGCAGTTCGTCCGCAACCGGAAGCACCACAGCCACCGCTGGCCGCAGGGCCCGTTTCCGCGGCTCGACCGGCTCGGCTCCGACTACGCCTTCGCGATCACCCCCCTCGGCGAGACCGGCGATCAGCCACTCGGGGCGTGGGGGATGGTCTACGACAGCGGATACCGGCCGTCCCTGGACGAGCGGACCCTTATGGGCACGCTGGCCGACCTGGCAGGCCAGGCGCTCCGGCGCATCCGGTTGCAGCAGGCGCGGGTCGAGCTGGCCGCGGCGCTGCAGCAGACCATGCTCCCCACGCTGCCCGAGCACCTCCCGGGTCTGGAGGTCGCCGCCCGCTACCGGCCCAGCCGGGACGGGCTGGACATCGGCGGAGACTGGTACGACGCCTTCGTGATGCTCGACGGCGTGATCGCCCTGGAGATCGGCGACGTTCAGGGGCACGACGTGGACGCCGCCGCCTTCATGGGACAGGTCCGCTTGTCCATGCGCGCGATCGCCGCCCAGGATCCGGATCCCGGAACCGTGCTGACCCGCACCAACGAGCTGCTGACCACGATGGATCCCGCACGATTCGCCAGCTGCACCATGTTGTGCATCGACCCGCGCGGTGGACGGGTCACCGGCACCAGCGCCGGCCATGTGCCGGTGCTGTGCGCCCACACAGACGGCAGCCACGAGGTCCGTGAGCTGCCGGGCGGGCCGGTCCTGGGCGTCATGCCCGGTATCAAATACCGCGAGGAGACCTTCGCCTTGGACGAGGACACCGCGCTGGTCATGGTCACTGACGGAGTGGTCGAAGGACCAGGCCTGACGCTGGACGCCGGACTGGAACGAGCCGGAACACTGGCCGCCCAAGCCGTCCACGACGGGCTGGACGCCGAGCAGACCGCCGACCGCATCCTCGACGCCGCGATCGCGGTCGACCACCTCGACGACGTGGCCGTGCTGGTCATCCGACGTACATGACGGCGCCAGCGTCCTCCCACAGCGGGCAGGAGCCGGCCCGATCCGCGGCCGGCGCAAGGCCCCCGGCCATGCTCGCCCCCAGCCCAGGGAGAACGGCATGCACGCGCTGCGGCCCTTCTACGCCCCCGTGCTCCTGGACGCGGGGGAGAACATCAAGGCCCTGAGCGAGTACCTCGGCCATCACGACCCCGGCTTGACGCTCCGGACGTACGCGCACCTGATGCCCGCGAGTGACACACGCACGAGGGCCGCCGTCGATCGCGTGTTCGGCTTCACGCCCGCGACCGACGACGGCCCGGAGACGGCCCGAGCCGTCTGACACTTATCCGACCGGCGGCTTTCTCAGTAGCCGAAGTCCTGCGTCCACCAGGGGCCGCCCTCGCCGAAGACCGTGCCGACGCCGATCTTCTTGAAGTCGCAGTTGAGGATGTTGGCGCGGTGGCCCTCGCTGTTCATCCAGGAGTCCATGACCTCCTGGGCCGTGGCCTGGCCGCGGGCGATGTTCTCGCCACCGAGGTTCTTCACGCCGGCCTGGGCGGCGCGGTCCCACGGGTCGTCGTCGTCGGGGTCGGTGTGGTCGAAGAAGCCTCGGGCGGCCATGTCGGCGCTGAAGTCCGAGGCGAGCTCGGCGAGCTTCTTGTCGTTCTGGAGCGGCTTGCAGCCCGCGGTGGCCCGGACCGTGTTCACCAGGGCCAGGACCGAGACCTCGGCGGCACTCTGGTCGCCGTCCGGAATCTCTTCGACCGGCGCGGTGGTGGCCGCGGGCGCGGACGGGGTGGCGGCCGGTGCCGAAGTGCGGGACGGCTCCGGCGCGGCGGTGGTGGGGGTGTCGGTCGGTGCGGAGGCCGAGGGGGTCGGCGTCGCGGTGGTCGCGGGTGCCGACGGCGCCGCGGGGGGCGCGGTCGTGCGGGCGTCGCCGCGGCTCGCGGGGGCCTCGGTGTTGCGGTCGGCGGGAATGGTGCCGACGTCCTGGGGGCTCGCGGTGTTCGGTTGCCCGGCGGCCTGGACCTGGCCGGGAGCGTTGTCGTGGTACGAGAGCCCGCCGGAACCGTCCGGCGACGGCAGCAGTCCGCTGGAGACGCCGATGGCGCCCACGGCCAGTGCGGCGGACGAGGCCAGCAGCCCGGTGCGCACCGGGTTCTGCTTGCGCCGCCGGGCCCTGCTGCTCTGCCCGCGGTGGCGCGGGGCCTCCGAGAACGGCGCCGGCTCAAAGGCTTTACGGCTGTGGCGGCCCATCCGGTGCAGTCCTTTATGTCGACGGTGTTCACCCGAACGGGTGAGTCCTGTTGCGGCGCGACTGTACCGAAAGACAGGCGGGGCCGGTGTGAACCCTGTGCAACTGGCGGGTTAGCGTGCTTCCATGAACGACGCTGTCCGACTCACCGCATGGGTGCGAGGCCGCGTGCACCAGGTGGGTTTCCGCTGGTGGACGCGGGCGAACGCGCTGGAGATCGGTGGGCTCGACGGTTATGTGAGCAATCTCTCGGACGGTCGCGTGCACATCGTGGCCGAAGGCGACCGGTCGCAGTGTGACCGTCTGCTCGACTGGTTGCGCACCGGCGACACGCCCGGACGCGTCGACGGCGTCACCGAGATCTGGGGTGAGCCGCGCGGCGGCTACGACGGGTTCGTGATCCGCTGAGGTCCCCCTCGCGCACACCGCCCCGTCGTCCCAGGTGAGGGGTGAGGTGACGGACCGCTGGCAATCTCACGTGGCAAGAGCGGCAAGGAGGTTGCCATTTCGCGCACCGCGTGCGAGGCTGCCGACAGCGAGGACGCGGTGATCTTCGGGGAGCGATGTGACGGCCCCGTCCTCCACGCCACGCGGGACGCCCGCGGTGCCTTCTCGCACCGTGATTTCTTAGGCGCACCCGACGACCGGGCTGTGATCGTGTTGACCGTCAAATAATTTGGTGAGACGCTGGAAGCCCCGCGCACCGCAGCTGTAGGCATGGCAAAGGGCAGCTTCGGCGCACACGGCGCGGGTGCCTCTAACCCCTCACTCACGACCCACACCGCTCCCCGGTCGGTCACTCAGCGTGGAGGACCATCCATCATGGCAAAGGCGCTTCTCGGTTACGTCGGCGGCCCCGACCCTCGACTCCTCGCCGAGATGCGAAGGCTGCAGCAGCGTGTTCAGGACCTGGAAACCGAGCTCGTACGGATCCAGGCCGAGAACGATGCGCTGGCCGCTGCCTCGCACGAGCTCGTCGACGTACCTCACGCGGAGCCGGTTCTCGCTTGATCCGGCCTTTCGGCCGGTCAGTGGAAACGACTCCGTTTGGGAATGTGCAAGGGACGCCCCGGCGTCCCTTCGTCGTTTTCCGCCCCGTTGCCCTCCCATGATCTCCGCCCTTACGTTGCATGTGCCCCCCGCATTCCTCGGTGAAACCGGGAGCGGGAGGTAGAGTCCAGCGGCGTGCACCTCAAGAGCCTGACCCTGCGCGGGTTCAAGTCATTCGCCTCGGCGACGACACTGCGGTTCGAACCCGGAATCACCTGTGTCGTCGGACCGAACGGCTCCGGCAAGTCCAATGTCGTGGACGCGCTGTCCTGGGTCATGGGCGAACAAGGGGCCAAGTCGCTGCGCGGCGGCAAAATGGAGGACGTGATCTTCGCCGGCACGACGGGGCGGCCGCCCCTCGGCCGTGCCGAGGTGTCACTCACGATCGACAACAGCGACGGTGCGCTTCCGATCGACTATGCCGAGGTCACCATCACGCGGATCATGTTCCGCAACGGTGGCAGCGAATATCAGATCAACGGTGACACCTGCAGGTTGCTGGACATCCAGGAACTGCTCTCCGACTCCGGTATCGGCCGCGAAATGCACGTCATCGTCGGCCAGGGCCAGTTGGATTCGGTGCTGCACGCCGATCCGATGGGCCGGCGCGCTTTCATCGAGGAGGCGGCCGGTGTACTCAAGCACCGCAAGCGCAAAGAGAAGGCGCTGCGAAAGCTGGACGCCATGCAGGCGAATCTCGCCCGCGTCCAGGACCTGACCGGTGAGCTGCGCCGCCAGCTCAAGCCGCTGGGACGGCAGGCACAGGTGGCCCGCCGGGCCGTGGTCATCCAGGCCGACCTGCGCGATGCCCGGCTGCGGCTGCTCGCCGACGACCTGGTCACCCTGCGGGAGGCGCTGCGCACCGAGGTGGCCGACGAGGCCGCGCTCAAGGAGCGCCGCGACGCCGTGGAGACGGATCTGGCGGCCGCGATACAGCGCGAGGCGCGACTGGAGGAGCAGGTCAGGGCCCTCGCGCCGCGGCTCGCCGACGCCCAGGCCACCTGGTACGGGCTGTCGCAACTGGCCGAGCGGGTGCGCGGCACCATCGGCCTCGCCGAACAGCGCGTACGCCACGCCACCGCGCAGCCCGCGGAGGAGCGACGCGGCCGCGACCCGGAGGACATGGAGCGCGAGGCGGCCCGCATCCGCGAGCAGGAGGCGGAGCTCACCGACGCCCTGGAGGCCGCCCAGCGCGCCCTGGACGACACGATCGACCACCGCGCCGAGCTGGAGCGCCGCCTCGCGGAGGAGGACAAGGCCCTCAAGGCGGCCGCCCGGGCGATCGCCGACCGCCGCGAGGGCCTGGCCAGATTGCAGGGACAGGTCAACGCCGCCCGCTCCAAGGCCGGCTCGGCCGAGGCCGAGATCGGCCGGCTGACCGCAGCCCGCGACGAGGCGCGCGAGCGCGCCGAGTCGGCCCAGGAGGAGTACGAGGAACTCCGCGCCCGGGTCGAGGATCTGGACGCCGACGACTCCGAGCTCGACGAGCGTCTCGAGGCCGCCAAGGACGAACAGGCCCGCGCCGACGAGGCCCACTCGGCCGCCCGTGAGGCCGCCACCGCCGCGGAACGCCGACGGGCCGCCCTCGCCGCCCGCCACGACGCCCTCGCCCTCGGCCTGCGCCGCAAGGACGGCACCGGCGCCCTGCTCGCCGCGGGGGACCGGCTGACCGGGTTGCTCGGTCCCGCGGCCGAACTCCTCACCGTCGCCGCGGGCCACGAGGTCCCGGTCGCCGCCGCGCTCGGTGCCGCCGCCGACGCGGTCGCCGTCTCCGGCCCGTCCGCCGCCGCGGAGGCGCTGCGGCTGCTCCGCAAGGACGACGCGGGGCGCGCCGCGCTGCTCGTCGCCGGCGACGTGGCGCCGTCGGAGGGAGCCCCGGTGCCCCCGGGCGCGCGGTCGGCGGCCGCGCTCGTCGGCGGCCCCGACGAACTGCTCCCGGCCGTCCGCCGCCTCCTGCGGGACTACGTCGTCGTGGAGACCCTCGCCGACGCCGAGTCACTGGTCGCCGCCCACCCGCGGCTGACCGCCGTGACCGCGGAAGGCGACGTCCTCGGCGCCCACTTCGCCCACGGCGGTTCGGCAGGTGCGCCCAGCCTGCTGGAGGTGCAGGCCGCCGTCGACGAGGCCGCCGCGGAGTTGGAGGCGCTGGCCGGGCGGTGCGAGGAGCTCGCCGGGGAGCAGGCCGCCGCCAAGGAGCGCAGGTCCGCCGCCGCCCGTGTGGTGGACGAACTGACGCAGCGTCGCCGGGCCGCGGAGAAGGAGAAGTCCGCCGTGGCCCAGCAACTGGGCCGGCTGGGCGGGCAGGCGCGTGCTGCGGCGGGGGAGGCGGAACGTTCTGCCGCCGCCGTGGGCCGGGCGGAGGAGTCGCTGGCGGCCGCCATAGAGGAGTTCGAGGAGCTCTCCTACCGCCTGAGCGAGGCGGAGGCCGCCCCCGCGGACGAGGAGCCGGACACCGCGGTGCGGGACCGGCTGGCCGCCGACGGCGCCAACGCCCGGCAGACGGAGATGGAGGCGCGGCTCCAGGTCCGCACCCACGAGGAGCGGGTGAAGGGGCTGGCCGGCCGTGCCGACGGTCTGGACCGTGCCGCCCGGGCCGAGCGCGAGACCAGGGCGCGGGCCGCCCGCCGCAAGGCACGCCTGGAGTACGAGGCCGAGGTCGCGTCCGCCGTGCTGAAGGGCGCGCAGGGCCTGCTGGCGTATGTGCAGATCTCCCTGGGGCGCGCCGACGAGGAACGAACGGCGGCCGAACGCGCCAAGGCGGAGCGTGAGGCGGAGCTGGACACCGCGCGCCGCCGGGGCCGGGAGCTGAAGTCCGAGCTGGACCGGCTGACGGACTCCGTCCACAAGGGCGAGGTGCTGGGCGCCGAGAAGCGGCTGCGGATCGAGCAGCTGGAGGGCAAGGCGCTGGAGGAGTACGGCGTCGAGCCGGAGGGCCTGGTCGCGGAGTACGGACCGGACCAGCCGGTCCCGCCGTCGCCGCCCGCCGAGGGCGAGGAGCTGCCGGAGGATCCGGAGCATCCGCGAAACATGCCGCGCCGGTACCACCGCGGCGAGCAGGAGAAGCGGCTGAAGGCCGCCGAGAAGGCGTACCAGCAGCTCGGCAAGGTCAATCCGCTGGCGCTGGAGGAGTTCGCGGCGCTGGAGGAGCGGCACAAGTTCCTGTCCGAGCAGCTGGAGGACCTGCGGAAGACCCGCGCGGACCTGCTCCAGGTGGTGAAGGAGGTCGACGAGCGGGTCGAGCAGGTCTTCACCTCCGCGTACCACGACACGGCACGCGAGTTCGAGGGCGTGTTCTCGCGGCTCTTCCCCGGCGGCGAGGGCCGGCTGATCCTCACCGACCCCGAGAACATGCTCACCACGGGTGTGGAGGTGGAGGCTCGGCCGCCGGGCAAGAAGGTCAAGCGGCTGTCCCTGCTGTCGGGCGGTGAGCGTTCGCTGACCGCGGTGGCGCTGCTGGTGTCGATCTTCAAGGCCCGGCCGAGCCCGTTCTACGTGATGGACGAGGTGGAGGCCGCCCTGGACGACACCAATCTGCAGCGGCTCATCCGCATCATGCGGGAGCTGCAGGAGAGCTCCCAGCTGATCGTCATCACGCACCAGAAGCGGACCATGGAGGTCGCCGACGCGCTGTACGGCGTCTCCATGCAGGGCGACGGCGTGTCGAAGGTCATCAGCCAGCGCCTGAAGAGCTGACGCGACGTGTGAACGCACGGCAGCGATCCCCACGGGGGTTTCCGTCCCCCGTGCGGCGCCGTGCCCGGGCCCCGCGGCCCGGGCACGGTCAGTCCTTGAGCCGCGGCAGCACCTGCTCCGCGAACAGGCGCAGGCTCCGCCAGCCCTCCTCGACCGGCATGCCCCCGCACAGGGGGTGCAGGACGAGGGCGGCGGCCGGGTCGGTGCTCGTCTCCGCGAAGGCGACGCACTCGTCGGGGGTGACCACGCGGTAGACGCCCTCGCGGCGCAGTTCCTCCGGCGACGCCGCCGTGGAGCGCACCGCCGAGCGGATGCCGGAGGACTGCCAGGAGGCGTAGGTGGCCGCCTCGTGGAACAGATGGCCCCCGTACTCCGCCCAGGTGCGGTCCGGGTCCTCGGACAGATGGAGCAGCGGCACCTGCGCCGGGGGCATCAGGCACCAGCCCTCGGTGCCGTGCTCGGCCAGCTGCTGCCGGTAGTACGTCTCCAGCTCCGGGAGGTGGGCGCTGGGGAAGAACGGCAGGCCGAGCCGGGCCGCCCGGCGCGCCGCGGCGCGCGAGCTGCCGCCGACGATCAGCAGCGGGTGCGGGGCGCTGTACGGGCGCGGGGTGACCCGGACGGTGCGGCCGCGGAAGGTGAAGGGCTCACCGGTCCATGCCCGGAGCAGGGTCTCCAGCAGCTCGTCCTGGAGGGCGCCGCGCCGGTGCCAGTCGACCCCGAGGGCCGCGTACTCCTCCGGGCGGTAGCCGATGCCGGCGACGGTGACCAGCCGTCCGCCGCCGATGTGGTCGAGCACCGCGATGTCCTCCGCCAGCCGCAGCGGGTCGTAGAGCGGCCCGATCAGCGCCGAGACGGTCACCGCGATCCGGCGGGTCGCACCGAGGACGGCCCCGGCGAAGGCGAGGGGGGAGGGCAGCCAGCCGTCGGGGGAGCCGTGGTGCTCCTCGGTCTGGAGGGTCGCGACGCCATGCTCGTCGGCGTACGCGGCCATCTCCAGGGCGGCCCGGTAGCGGTGGCTGAGGGCCCCGGGCGTGGCCGCGGGGTCGACGAGGTTGAAACGTACGACAGTGGCGGGCATGGGCCGACGTTAGCTGACGAACCGTCAGATGAACAGACTCGTGGACCCCCGCCGGGTGGCTCCCTGGAGGGCGGGCCGCGTGACCGATACTGGACGGGTTATGGAAACCGTCATTCTTGCCGTAGTCATCGCCCTGGTCGTGATCCTGGCGGCCGGCGGGCTGGTGGTGGGCAGCCGCCGCAGGAAGCAGCTGCCCCCCGCGCCGCCCGCCGAGACGCCGACGATCACCGCGCCTCCCGCCGAACCGCACATCGGCGACGAGGCGGAGGCCCCGCGGGACGAGCCCCGCAGGACCATCGAAGAGGTCGAGCTCCCCGAGTCGGACGCCCCCGCGGGCGGCGTCATCGTCGAGGAGCGCCCGGCCGCCCCCGAGATCGAGCAGCCCGAACCCACGGCCGGCCGCCTGGTGCGGCTGCGCTCCCGGCTCTCCCGCTCGCAGAACGCGCTCGGCAAGGGGCTGCTCACGCTGCTCTCCCGCGAGCACCTCGACGAGGACACCTGGGAGGAGGTCGAGGACACCCTGCTCACCGCGGACGTCGGTGTCGCCCCCACCCAGGAACTGGTGGAGCGACTGCGCACCCGGGTGAAGGTGCTCGGCACCCGTACCCCCGCCGACCTGCGGCAGCTGCTGCGCGAGGAACTGCTGACCCTGATCGACCCCGACCTCGACCGCACGCTCCACACGGACGGGCTGCCCAATGGGGACGGGGCCGACCAGCCGGCGGTGCTCATGGTCGTCGGCGTCAACGGCACCGGCAAGACCACCACCACCGGCAAGCTCGCCCGGGTCCTGGTGGCCGACGGCCGCAGCGTCGTGCTGGGCGCCGCCGACACCTTCCGTGCCGCGGCTGCCGACCAGCTGCAGACCTGGGGCGAGCGCGTCGGCGCCCGCACCGTGCGCGGGCCCGAGGCCGGCGACCCGGCGTCGGTCGCCTTCGACGCGGTCAAGGAGGGCATCGCCGAGGGCGCGGACGTCGTCCTCATCGACACCGCGGGCCGGCTGCACACCAAGACCGGCCTGATGGACGAGCTCGGCAAGGTCAAGCGCGTCGTGGAGAAGCACGGCCCGGTGAACGAGGTCCTGCTGGTCCTGGACGCCACGACCGGCCAGAACGGCCTGGTGCAGGCCCGGGTCTTCGCCGAGGTCGTCGACATCACGGGCATCGTGCTCACCAAGCTCGACGGCACCGCCAAGGGCGGCATCGTCGTCGCCGTCCAGCGCGAGCTGGGCGTCCCGGTCAAGCTCATCGGCCTGGGCGAGGGCGCGGACGACCTCGCGCCGTTCGAGCCCGAGGCCTTCGTGGACGCGCTGATCGGCTCATAGGCCGATCAGGCCGGAGCCGTACGGACCGGCCCGACGACAAGGGGCGCACTCGCGTGAGTGCGCCCCTTGTCGTTGTCCGTTCCTCACGGTCCGTTCCTCACGGTCCGTGCGTCACGCGAACGCGCGGTCCCGGTGGCAGACGTACGCCAGCGTGCCGAGCAGCAGCCGGGCCTCCGGGGGCTGACGGGCGGCGTCCAGGGCCGGCGGCCGCAGCCAGCGGACCGGGCCGAGGCCGCCGAGGTCCGAGGGCGGGGCGGTCACATGGTCGCCCGGCCCGAGGCAGCGCAGGTCGAGGTCGGCGTCGTCCCAGCCCATGCGGTACAGCAGATGCGGGAGCTCGGCGGCGGCGCCCGGCGCGACGAAGAACTGCGCCCGGCCGTCCGGGGTGGCGATGACCGGTCCGAGGCGCAGCCCCATGCGCTCCAGGCGCACCAAGGCGCGTACGCCGGATCGTTCCGCCACGTCGATCACGTCGAAGGCGCGTCCCACGGGGAGCATGAGCGCCGCACCCGGCACGCGCTCCCAGGCGGCGACGGCCTCCTCGAGGGTGGCCCCGGCCGGCACCTCCCCGGCGAGCTCCAGGGCGTGGGCGCCCGGCGCCTTGCACCCCGGGTCACCGCAGGAGCACTGCCCGCCCCCGCGCGTGGCGCGCGCACCCGGCGCCACCGCCCATCCGCACAACCCGGTGTACTCCGCCACGGTGGTGCACGCCGAGGCGTGCGTCCGGCGGCGCGCGCCGGAGCGGATGTGACGCATCTCCCGCATGCTGCCGATCGTGAAGCCCATGACACCCCCAACGGGTCGCAGTTGCCGATGGTTACGCCCGTGCCTGATCGGCATGTGTCAAGTGAATCGCGCCGTGTGCACATGTAGTTCATTCGAAGGGGTGGCGAATGGTGGCGTTTTCGCTGGAGGCATCGCCGGATGGGTGATCGTAGGATTACTTTCGGTTTGCAAGCCCCGGAAGTGTGCGGGCCGGCGGGTATGCCGGAGGCAAGACTCGTAGGACACTGAGGCACTTGGGGGCCAGGCAGGCAACGGCCCTCATCCCCAAAGGTGTTGGGCGACGGAATGGGGGCATCACGGTGGGCGGCACACAGGACAAGCAGCCCAACGCGCAGTTGACCTCATGGTTCGTGCGCAGCGGCTGGTCCAAGGGCGAACTGGCCCGTCAGGTGAACCGCAGAGCACGCCAGATGGGCGCACTGCACGTCAGCACGGACACCTCCCGGGTGCGCCGCTGGCTCGACGGCGAGCAGCCGCGCGAACCCATTCCGCGCATCCTGTCCGAGCTGTTCTCCGAACGCTTCGGCACCGTCGTCCCGGTCGAGGACCTCGGCCTGCGGCCGGCGCTCCAGCCGCCCGCCAGCACCGGCGTGGACCTGCCGTGGGCGGGCCCGCAGACGGTCCAGCTGATCAACGAGTTCTCCCGCAGCGACCTGATGCTCGGCCGCCGGGGCTTCCTCGGCGCCTCCCTGGCGCTCTCCGCCGGCCCCGCCCTCGTCGAGCCGATGCAGCGCTGGCTCGTGCCCACCCCCGCCTCCGCCGACATCCCCCCGCCCCGCGAGTCCGGGGGCAGGGTCCGGCTCTCCGAGCCCGAGCTGGAGCTGCTGGAGGCCACCACGGTGATGTTCCGGCAGTGGGACAACCAGTGCGGCGGCGGCCTGCGCCGCAAGGCCGTGGTGGGCCAGCTGCACGAGGTGACCGACCTGCTCCAGGAAACGCATCCGCAACCCGTGGCCAAGCGGCTCTACCGCGTCACGGCCGAGCTGGCGGCGCTCGCCGGCTGGATGTCGTACGACGTCGGTCTGCACCCCACCGCCCAGAAGTACCTGGTCCTCGCCCTGCACGCGGCCAAGGAGGCCGACGACCGCCCGCTGGGCGCCTTCATCCTCTCCAGCATGAGCCGGCAGATGATCCATCTGGACCGGCCCGACGACGCACTGGAACTCATCCACCTGGCGCAGTACGGCAGCCGGGACGGGGCGACCGCCACCACCCAGGCGATGCTGTACGCGATGGAGGCCCGCGCCTACGCCAACATGGGCCAGGTCAGCAAGTGCCACCGCGCCGTACGCATGGCCGAGGACGCCTACAGCGACTCCCGCCCCGCCGAGGACCCGGACTGGATCAGCTTCTTCAACGAGGCCGAGCTCAACGCCGAGAACGCCCACTCCTACCGCGACCTGGCGTATGTGGCGGGCCGCAGCCCCACCTACGCCTCGCTGGCCCACCCGGTGATGCAGCGGGCCGTCGACCTCTTCGCCCAGGACAGCGTCCACCAGCGCGCCTATGCCCTCAACCTGATCGGCATGGCCACCGTGCACCTGCTCCAGCGGAACCCGGAGGAGGCCGCCGGACTCACCGTCCAGGCCATCGACGTCGCCAAGCACGTCCGCTCCGAGCGGGTCAACACCCGCATCCGCAAGACCGCCGACAGCGCGCTGCGCGACTACGGCGATGTCGCCGAGGTCGCCCAGCTCACCGAGCGCCTGGTGTCCGACCTCTCCGAGGCCGCCGAGAGCGCCTGACCCGGCGGCCCACCCCGCACCCCGGCCGCGGCCGGCCACCCCGACAGCCCGACTCGGCTCCCCCATGCCAGGTCAATCGGGTGCCCGCCGCGGCCGGTCCTCGTTCACCGGACACATCCGGATCGACGGCGTGGCGAGGTTTGTACACCCCGGCGCGCGCGGCACGTATACAGCTCGTCGGCCCGCCCGAGGGGTCACGGAGTCGTGACGGCGTCGTCATGGCGGCGCCCGCTGGGGCGGCGGTTCATCGCGACGTAACACGGACGACTTCTTCGTCACGGTGCCGAAACACCCCATGGCGTCGACGGAAACCCGGCTGGGACAACCTCATGGCGAAAACCGGCCCACTGAGCCCGCATCCCGCACGGGCCGTTCGGATGACGAGGAGACGCCGATGGCAGCAGGCTTTTTGACGCTTGCCGCAGACACGCCCACGCTCGACAGCGGTAGCACGGCGTTCATGCTGCTGAGCGCGGCACTGGTGCTCGTGATGACCCCCGGTCTGGCCTTCTTCTACGGCGGCATGGTCCGGGTCAAGAGCGTGCTGAACATGCTGATGATGAGCTTCATCGCCATCGGCATCGTCACGGTGCTGTGGACGCTCTACGGCTTCAGCGTCGCGTTCGACTCCGGGAACGCCTTCTTCGGCGGCTTCGAGTGGGCCGGCATGCGCAACATCGGGATCGCCCAGCTGTGGGACGGCTACACCATCCCGGTCTACGTCTTCGCCGTCTTCCAGCTGATGTTCGCGATCATCACCCCCGCCCTGATCAGCGGTGCGCTGGCGGACCGGGTGAAGTTCACCGCCTGGTCGCTCTTCGTCGCGCTGTGGGCCACGGTCGTCTACTTCCCGGTCGCCCACATGGTCTGGGCGTCCGACGGCTTCCTCTTCACCCGCGGCGTGATCGACTTCGCCGGTGGTACGGCGGTGCACATCAACGCCGGTGCCGCGGCGCTCGGTGTGATCCTCGTCATCCGCAAGCGCGTGGGCTTCAAGAAGGACCCGTTCCGGCCGCACAACCTGCCGCTGGTCATGCTCGGCGCCGGTCTCCTGTGGTTCGGCTGGTTCGGCTTCAACGCCGGCTCCTGGCTCGCCTCCGACGGCGTCGCGGCCGTGGCCTTCACCAACACCCAGGTCGCCACCGCCTCCGCGATGCTCGGCTGGCTCGCCTACGAGAAGATCAAGCACGGCTCCTTCACCACCCTGGGCGCCGCGTCCGGCGCGGTCGCCGGTCTGGTCGCCATCACCCCGGCCTGTGGCTCGGTGAGCCCGCTCGGCGCCATCGCGGTCGGTGTCATCGCCGGTGTGGCCTGCGCCGCCGCGGTCGGACTGAAGTACAAGTTCGGCTACGACGACTCCCTCGACGTGGTCGGCGTCCACATGGTCGGTGGCATCATCGGCTCCCTGCTCATCGGCTTCTTCGCCACCGGCGGGGTCGGCCAGACCGCCAAGGGCGTCTTCTACGGCGGCGGCTTCGACCAGCTGTGGAAGCAGTTCCTGGGTGTCGGCGTGGTCCTCGCCTACTCGCTGGTCGCCTCGGCGATCCTTGCCAAGCTCATCGACCTGGTGATCGGATTCACCGTCAGTGAGGACACCGAGGTCGCGGGCATCGACCAGGCCGAGCACGCGGAGACCGGCTACGACTTCGCAGGCGTGGCCGGCGCGGTCCGCGCCGCCCTCTCCTCCCCGGACAGCAGCAGTGGCACCGGCACCCAGGTGACCGACGCCCCGTCGAAGAAGGTGGACGCGTGAAGCTCATCACCGCGGTCGTGAAGCCGCACCGGCTGGACGAGATCAAGGAGGCCCTGCAGGCCTTCGGCGTCCAGGGTCTGACGGTCACCGAGGCCAGCGGCTACGGCCGCCAGCGGGGCCACACCGAGGTCTACCGCGGTGCCGAGTACACCGTGGACCTGGTGCCCAAGATCCGCATCGAGGTGCTCGTCGAGGACGGCGACGCCGAGCAGCTGATCGACGTGATCGTCAAGGCGGCCCGCACCGGCAAGATCGGTGACGGCAAGGTCTGGAGCATCCCGGTCGAGACCGCGGTCCGGGTCCGGACCGGGGAGCGCGGCCCGGACGCACTCTGAGGACGCGGGGGCGCGGCCGGAACTCCGGCCGCGCCCTTTCGCACCACCGATCCCGAGCAGTTTCACCGCACGGCCTGCGACTGGAGACAGTGTGACGGAGAGCGTCGACGCGAAAGCCAACGACGGAAACGCCCCTGCAGGCTATGCGGCGGCCCGGCTGGCCCTCCTGAACGGCGAGGGCCCGTCCGGGCCGCCGCGCCGTAAGGCACTGGCCGCCCTGACCGACGCCTGGCTCGCCGACCTCGCCCGCTCCGCCGCCGACCGGGCCGGGGCGCAGGGCTGGTCGCTGGTCGCCGTCGGCGGTTACGGCCGGGGCGAGCTCTCCCCGCGCAGCGACCTCGACCTGCTGCTGCTCCACGACGGCTCCGGCAGGTCCGGCTCCGTTGCCACCCTGGCCGACGGGGTCTGGTACCCGGTCTGGGACCTGGGCGTCGCCCTCGACCACTCCGTCCGCACCCCCGCCGAGGCCCGCAAGACCGCCGCCGAGGACCTCAAGGTCCAGCTCGGCCTCCTCGACGCCCGCCACCTCGCCGGGGACGCCGCCCTCACCGCCTCACTGCGCACCGCCGTCCTCGCCGACTGGCGCAACCAGGCCCCCAAGCGGCTCCCGGCCCTCCACGAGCTGTGTCAGGAGCGCGCCGAACGCCACGGCGAGCTGTCGTACCTCCTGGAGCCCGACCTCAAGGAGGCCCGCGGCGGTCTGCGCGACGCCACCGCCCTGCGCGCCGTCGCCGCCTCCTGGCTCGCCGACGCGCCCCGCGAGGGCCTGGAGGACGCGCGTACCCGTCTGCTCGACGCCCGGGACGCCCTCCACCTGGTGACCGGCCGTGCCACCGACCGGCTGGCCCTGCAGGAGCAGGACCAGGTCGCCGCCGCACTCGGCCTGCTGGACGCCGACGCGCTGCTGCGCCAGGTGTACGAGGCGGCCCGGACCGTCGGCTACGCCTTCGACGTCACCTGGCGCGAGGTCGGCCGGGTCCTGCGCTCCCGCCAGATGCGGCCCCGTCGGCGCGGGCTGCTGGGCCGGTCCCGCCCGGAGCAGAGCGGCGGACCGCTCGAGCGCACCCCGCTCGCCGAGGGCGTCGTCGAGCACGAGGGCGAAGCCGTCCTCGCCCGTACGGTCAAGCCCGAGCGCGACCCCGTGCTGCCGCTGCGCGCCGCCGCGGCCGCCGCCGAGAACGGCCTGCCGCTGTCGCTGCACGCGGTCCGCCGGCTCAGCGTGGCCCAGGCCACCCGGCCGCTGCCGGTGCCGTGGCCCGCGGAGGCACGGGAGCAGCTCGTCACCCTGCTCGGCGCGGGGGAGTCCACCGTGCAGGTGTGGGAGGCCCTGGAGGCCGAAGGCATGATCACGCGGCTGATCCCGGACTGGGAGCGGGTGCGCTGCCGCCCGCAGCGCAACGCCGTGCACATCTGGACCGTCGACCGCCACCTCATCGAGTGCGCGGTGCGCGCCTCGCGGCTGACCCGCCGGGTCGGCCGCCCCGACCTGCTGCTCATCGGCGCCCTGCTGCACGACATCGGCAAGGGCTGGCCCGGCGACCACTCCGAGGCGGGCGAGATCATCGCCCGGGACGTCGCGGCCCGCTTCGGCTTCGGCCGCGCCGACGTCGAGACGCTGGCCCTGCTCGTCCGCCACCATCTGCTGCTGATCGAGACCGCGACCCGGCGCGACCTGGACGACCCCGCCACCGTGCAGAGCGTCGCCGAGACCGTCCGCGACGCCGAGACCCTGGAGCTGCTGCACGCGCTCACCGAGGCCGACGCCCTCGCCACCGGGCCCGCGGCCTGGAGCGCCTGGCGTGCCTCGCTCGTCGGCGACCTCGTCAAGCGGGTCTCGGCCGTCCTGGCGAGCGGGGCGGTGCCGGAGCCCGCCGCCCCCGAGCCCACCGCCGAGGAGGAGCGGCTGGCGGTCGAGGCGGCCCGCACCCGTGGTCCGGTCATCGCGCTGCACGCGCACGCCGAACCGGATCCGGACGGTGCCGCCCCCCGGGCCGCGGACGGCGAGCCCGAGCCCGTCGGCGTCGAACTGCTGCTCGCCGTCCCCGACCGCCCGGGGCTGCTCGCCGCGGCGGCGGGGGTGCTCGCCCTGCACCGGCTCACCGTCCGCGCCGCCGACCTGCGCGCCGTCGACCCCATCGGCGATGGGCCGGTCACGCTTCTGCGCTGGCGGGTGGCCGCCGAGTACGGCTCGCTGCCCGAGGCGGCACGGCTGCGCAACGACTTCGCCCGGGCCTTCGCGGGCTCCCTGGACATCGAGGCGCGGCTGGCGGAGCGCGAGTCGGCCTACCCCCGCCGCCGCGGTGTGACGCCCCCGCCGCCGCGGGTCACGGTCGCCCGCGGCAGTTCCAGCGCCGCCACCGTCATCGAGGTCCGCGCCCACGACGCCCCGGGCCTGCTGCACCGCATCGGCCGGGCCCTGGAGTCCACCGGCGTGAACGTCAGGTCCGCCCGGATCAGCACGCTCGGCGCCAACGCGGTGGACGCGTTCTACGTCACCGACACCACGGGCGATCCGCTCCCGGACGTACGCGCGGCCGAGGTCGCCGACGAGGTCGAGCGGGCACTGCGCTGACACGGTGGAGACCTTTCCCGGGCCGGGCGGATACCCTTGAGGACGACCTATCACCCGCCCCCGACCTGAGGATCCGCGACCGACGTGTTCGACACCCTTTCCGACCGCCTCGCAGCGACATTCAAGAACCTCCGGGGCAAGGGCCGCCTCTCCGAGGCGGACATCGACGCCACCGCGCGCGAGATCCGCATCGCGCTGCTGGAGGCGGACGTCGCGCTGCCGGTGGTCCGTGCCTTCATCAAGCAGGTCAAGGAGCGGGCGACCGGGGCCGAGGTCTCCCAGGCGCTCAACCCCGCCCAGCAGGTCGTCAAGATCGTCAACGACGAGCTGATCGGCATCCTCGGCGGCGAGACCCGCAGGCTGCGGTTCGCCAAGCAGCCGCCGACCGTCATCATGCTCGCCGGTCTGCAGGGTGCCGGTAAGACGACCCTGGCCGGCAAGCTCGGTCTCTGGCTGAAGGGCCAGGGCCACGCCCCGCTGCTGGTCGCCGCCGACCTCCAGCGCCCCAACGCCGTGAACCAGCTCCAGGTCGTCGCGGAGCGGGCCGGCGTCGCGGCCTTCGCACCCGAGCCCGGCAACGGCGTGGGCGACCCGGTGCAGGTCGCCAAGGACTCCATCGAGCACGCCCGGACCAAGCAGTACGACGTCGTCATCGTCGACACCGCCGGCCGCCTCGGCATCGACGCCGAGATGATGCAGCAGGCCGCGGACATCCGCGACGCCGTGCAGCCCGACGAGATCCTCTTCGTCGTCGACGCCATGATCGGCCAGGACGCGGTCAACACCGCCGAGGCCTTCCGTGACGGCGTCGGCTTCGACGGCGTGGTCCTCTCCAAGCTCGACGGCGACGCCCGCGGCGGTGCCGCGCTGTCCATCGCGCACGTCACCGGCCGCCAGATCATGTTCGCCTCCAACGGCGAGAAGCTGGACGAGTTCGACGCCTTCCACCCCGACCGGATGGCCTCGCGCATCCTCGGCATGGGTGACGTCCTCAGCCTGATCGAGAAGGCGGAGCAGACCTTCAGCCAGGCCGAGGCCCAGAAGATGGCCGAGAAGCTGGCCAAGGGTCCCAAGGAGTTCACCCTCGACGACTTCCTCCAGCAGATGGAGCAGGTCCGCAAGATGGGCTCGATCTCCAAGCTGCTCGGCATGCTCCCGGGCATGGGCCAGATCAAGGACCAGATCAACAACCTCGACGAGCGCGACGTCGACCGCACCGCCGCGATCATCAAGTCGATGACGCCGGGCGAGCGCCAGGACCCCACGATCATCAACGGCTCCCGTCGCGCCCGCATCGCCCGCGGTTCCGGTGTGGACGTCAGCGCCGTCAAGAGCCTGGTCGAGCGGTTCTTCGAGGCCCGCAAGATGATGTCGCGGATGGCCCAGGGCGGGATCCCGGGGATCCCCGGCATGCCGGGGATGGGCGGCGGCGCCCGCCAGAAGAAGCAGCAGAAGAAGGCCAAGGGCAAGCGGCAGAGCGGCAACCCGCTCAAGCGCGCCGAGCAGGAGCGGGCCGACGCCGCCCGTCGCGAGCAGCAGGGCGGCGGCGCCTTCGGCATGCCGCCCGCCCAGGGCGGCCAGGACTTCGAACTGCCCGACGAGTTCAAGAAGTTCATGGGCTGAGTTCCGTCCCCGTCCGTGCGGCGGCGGCGCCCCCTTGCGACGGGGGCGTCGCCGCCGCACGTGCATGATGGACCCATGCGCGTACACATCCGCCCGCCGGAGCCCGCCGACGCCCCCGCCAACCGCGAGGCGGTGCTCCGCTCCGCCGAGCACGTGGGGGCGTGGAATCCGGTCGAACCCGAGGGGCTGCCCGAACTGCTGCGCCGCCAGGGCCCCGGGCTGCGCACCTTCCTGGTCCTCGACGAGGAGAGCGGCGGGATCGTGGGCAAGTGCAACGTGGCCAACATCGTGATGGGACGCTTCCGCAACGCCAGCCTGGGCTACGACAGCTATGTGCCCTTCGTCGGCACCGGGCGGATGAGCGAGGGCATGCGGCTCGTCGTCGACCGCTGCTTCGCCCCGGAACCGGGGGGGCTGGGCCTGCACCGGCTGGAGATCAACGTGCAGCCGGAGAACGAGAGGTCCGTCGCCATGGCCAAGCGCCTCGGCTTCCGCCACGAGGGCTTCTCGCCCCGGATGCTCTACCTGAACGACGCCTGGCGCGACCACGAGCGCTTCGCGCTCACCGCGGAGGAGTGGCCCGGGGCGTAGCAGCCCCGGCGTCTGCCGGGCGGGTCCGCGCGGCCCTGAGGGGCGACACCGCGGAGCTGTCCTTATCGTCGGGATATGGGCAATTCCGTACCGCCCCGGCAGAACCCGGACGACCCATGGCGGACGGAGGGCGCGCCACCCTCGCCGCCCACCCGGCGACGGCGCCGTATGGGCGGCTGGGGCGGCATGATCCTGGCGGCGCTCGTCGTCTTCCTCATCACCGACCTGGTGCTCTCGCTGTTCACCGGGTCCCGGCCGACCACGATCTCGTACACCGAGTTCAACCGGCAGCTCGCCGCGGACAACATCTCGAAGATCTACTCCAAGGGCGACTCCATCGAGGGGCAGCTCAAGAAGAAGCAGGACGTGCCCGGGGCCGACGAGGGCACGTACATGCAGTTCAAGACCCAGCGGCCGGTCTTCGCCGACGACGACCTGTGGGCGACGCTGACGAAGAACAAGGTGACCGTCACCGCCGAGCCCGTGGTCCAGCAGCGCGGCCTGCTCTACAACCTGCTGCTCTCGCTCGCGCCGGTCCTGCTGCTGGTCCTGCTCTGGATCTACGTCTCCCGCCGGATGAGCAAGCTGGCCGGCGGCGGACTCGGCGGCCTGGGCGGCCTCGGCCGCAGGGCCCCGCCGCGGCCGGTCGTCCCGGAGGAGGGCCGGCGCACCACCTTCGAGGACGTCGCCGGCATCGACGAGGTCGAGGCCGAACTGGGAGAGGTGGTCGACTTCCTCAAGCGCCCGCAGGCCTACCGCGCCCTCGGGGCGCGGATGCCGCGCGGCGTGCTGCTCGCCGGACCGCCGGGCACCGGCAAGACCCTGCTCGCCCGGGCGGTCGCGGGCGAGGCCGACGTGCCCTTCTTCTCCGCCTCGGCGTCGGAGTTCATCGAGATGATCGTCGGCGTCGGCGCCGGCCGGGTGCGCGAGCTGTTCGCCGAGGCCCGCAAGGTCGCCCCGGCGATCATCTTCATCGACGAGATCGACACCATCGGCCGTGCCCGCGGCGCCGCGGGAGGCCTCGGCGGCCACGACGAGCGCGAGCAGACCCTCAACCAGATCCTCACCGAGATGGACGGCTTCTCCGGCTCCGAGGGCGTCGTCGTCATCGCCGCCACCAACCGTCCCGACGTCCTCGACCCCGCCCTCACCCGTCCAGGCCGCTTCGACCGCGTCGTGCACGTCAGCCCGCCCGACCGTACGGGCCGGGAGGAGATCCTCCGCATCCACCTGCGCCAGGTCCCCCTGGAGGGCGGCATCGACCTGACCGCGGTCGCGCGCGCCACGCCCGGGATGACGGGTGCGGAGCTCGCCAACCTCGCCAACGAGGCCGCCCTGCTCGCCGTCAAGCGCGACAAGTCCGCGGTGGGGCAGCGCGAGCTCTCCGACGCCTTGGAGAAGGTGCAGCTCGGCGCCGCGCGGCCGCTGGTCATACCCGCCGAGGAGCGCCGCCGCACCGCCTACCACGAGTCCGGGCACGCCCTGCTCGGCATGCTGCACCCCGGCGCCGACCCCGTACGCAAGATCACCATCGTTCCGCGCGGCCGGGCCCTGGGCGTCACGCTCTCCACCCCCGACTCCGACCGCTACGCGTACACCGAGGAGTACCTGCGCGGCCGGATCATCGGCGCACTCGGCGGCATGGCCGCCGAGCACGTCGTCTTCGGGGTGATCACCACGGGCGCCGAGAACGACCTGGAGCAGGTCACCAACGTCGTCCGCGGGATGGTCGGCCGCTGGGGCATGAGCGAGAAGGTCGGCCCGCTCTCCGCGATCCCGTCCGACTCCCAGCAGCCCTACGGGCTGTCCGCCGCCCCGGCCACCCTCGACGTGATCGACGCCGAGATGCGCAGGATCGTCGACGAGTGCTACGGGACCGCCTGCCGGCTGCTGAGCCGGCACCGCGAGCAGCTGGACGCCCTGGCGGAGCGGCTGCTGGAGGCCGAGACACTGGAGGAGGACGAGGCCTACGAGGCCGCGGGCATCCCGCGGCTCGCCAAGGCGGCCGAGTAGCCGCCGCGGCGGTGCGCGGGAACGTTCCGGCTACACCCGGGCCACGAGGTACCGGAAGACGTTCTCCATCCGGACCGTGCCGTCGGCCCGCCGGTACGCGTGCAGCGCCTCCCGCAGCTCCTTGCGGACCTGGTCCTCGTCCGTGGCGTCCACGGCGGCGTCGAAGAGCCCGGTCGACACCAGGCCGCGCACGGCGCTGTCCATGTCGGGATAGCCGAACGGGCAGGACACCCGTCCCGAGCCGTCGGGACGCAGCCCCGCCCCGCGCGCCAGCTCCTCCAGGTCGTCACGGCCGCTGAGCCGGACCGGGGCGGCCGCGCCGCGCGGCTCGGCCAACCGGGCCGCGACCCGCAGAACGCGCTCGGTCGCGCACCGCTCGGGCGGTCCCCAGCCGGCCAGTACGACCGGGCTGCCCCGCTCCGCCAGGCCCGCAGCGGCCCGGAGCGCCGGGACGAGCGCGGCCGGGGCCGTCCCCGGATCGAGGGCGGTGATCATCGTGAACGGTGCCGCGTCCGGCCCGGACACGCGCTCCGGGCCGCCCGGCACCAGGCGGGTGCGCCCGTGCGGCCGCGCGGGCACGCCCCACTGCGGCTCGGGCAGCAGCCGCTGCCGGGCCAGTTCGAGGCGCCGTTCGTCCGGATCGCACCCCGTGACCGCCGCGCCCCGGGCCGAGGCCATGAGCAGCGCGAGTCCCGAGCCGCACCCGATGCCGAGCAACCGGGTGCGCGGGCCGACCTCCAACCGCTCGTGCACCGCCTCGTAGAGCGGTACGAGCATCCGCTCCTGGATCTCCGCCCAGTCACGCGCCCTGCCGTCGGTCCGGTGTGTTCGTGGGTGCCGTGCGAGCGTAGGTGTCATCGAGCGCCCCAATCAGCCGCGTCGCCGTCTCGCCGAAAGCCTTCCTCGTACGCCCCCCGGTTACGCCGCGCACGGGCGTCGTCACGCCGTGCATGCCCCCGGGAGCCAGCCAACTCCCCTTCCGGGCCGTAGTCCAGAGGTTTGAAGGTGGGGATTGGGCCGATTCCCGACCCCGCCGATTCACGCCCGGTGCCGCTGTCCCCGTACCATCTGCGGCATGGCAAAGGCTCCCGTACTCACGCCCCAGGCGGACGACTTCCCGCGCTGGTACCAGGACCTGATCAACAAGGCCGAGCTGGCCGACAACGGCCCGGTGCGCGGCACCATGGTCATCCGACCGTACGGGTACTCGCTGTGGGAGCGGATGCAGCAGGAGATGGACGCGCGGATCAAGGAGGCGGGCGCCCAGAACGCGTACTTCCCGCTCTTCATCCCGCAGTCCTACCTGACCCGCGAGGCCGAGCACGTCGAGGGCTTCGCGCCGGAGCTGGCGGTGGTCACCCACGGCGGCGGCAAGGAGCTGGAGGAGCCGGTCGTCGTCCGGCCGACCTCCGAGACGATCATCAACGAGTACTTCTCCAAGTGGGTGCAGAGCTACCGCGACCTGCCGCTGCTGATCAACCAGTGGGCGAACGTGGTCCGTTGGGAGATGCGCTCCCGGCTGTTCCTCCGTACGAGTGAGTTCCTGTGGCAGGAGGGCCACACCGCGCACGCCACCTACGAGGACGCCCGTGACTACGCCGCGATGATCCACCGCGACGTGTACGGCGACTTCATGATCGACGTCCTCGGCATCGACGTGGTCCTCGGCCGCAAGACCGCCCGCGAGCGCTTCGCCGGCGCCATCAACACCCTCACCCTCGAGGGCATGATGGGCGACGGCAAGGCGCTCCAGCTGGGCACCAGCCACGAGCTCGGCACCAACTTCGCCAAGGCCTTCAACACCTCCTACCTGTCGAAGGAAGGGCAGCAGGAGCTGGTCTGGCAGACCTCCTGGGGCGTGTCGACCCGCATGGTCGGCGGCCTGATCATGTCCCACGGCGACGACAACGGACTGCGCGTGCCGCCGCGGCTGGCGCCCGTGCAGGCCGTGATCCTGGCGATCAAGGGCGACGACGCGGTCGTCGCCAAGGTCCGCGAGATCGGCGAGCGGCTCAAGGCGGCGGGCGTCCGCGTCCAGGTCGACGTCCGCACCGACACCCCCTTCGGCCGCCGCGCCGTGGACTGGGAGCTCAAGGGCGTTCCCGTGCGCGTCGAGGTCGGCCCGCGCGACCTGGAGAACGGCACCGCGATGCTCGCCCGCCGTATCCCGGGCGGCAAGGAGCCGGTGGCGATCGACGAACTGGGCGCGCTGGTCCCCAAGGTGCTGGAGGAGGACCAGGCCACGCTGCTGCGCCAGTCCCGCGAGCGCCGCGAGTCCCGCACCGTGGACGTCAAGACGATCACCGAGGCCGCCGAGGCCGCGGCCACCGGCTGGGCCCGCATCCCCTGGGCGGACCTCGGCCCGGAGGGCGAGGCCAAGCTGGCCGAGCAGAGCGTGTCGGTGCGCTGCCTGGTCACCGAGGACGGCGGGGTTCCGGAAGCGGACGACGCGCCGGGTACCGTCGCGATCGTCGGGCGGGCATACTGACCGTCAACTGACTGAAAAGCGACGTACGTAATCGGCAGTACGTCCTTGCTTGGGGCGGGTGCGTGACTTCTCCACTGTCCTCCGCACCCGCCCTCAGCCGTACGCATCATCCGGAACTGACTAGTACGTGCAAAATATTTGGGATGGCCCGGTATCGGAACACAGGGCGCCCCCGGCTCGTTGTCACGACGTGAGCACGACACCACCAGTCCTCGCCGCCGAGCTGGCAGTCGCATGGGCCGACATTCAACGGCACCATCCCGAACTGCCCGATCTGGCCGCCCCCGAGTCCCTGATCGGAGAGTCCTCGTCCGCGTGCGGCACGGAGCTCTCCTTCGAGCGCCTGCTGCACGAGGCCGTCCACGGAGTCGCCGCCGCGCGCGGCGTCCGGGACACCTCTCGGGCGGGCCGCTACCACAACCGTCGATTCCTGGCCATCGCCGACGAGCTCGGCCTGGACCACTCCGAGGAGCCGCACCCCAGCAGCGGCTTCTCCCTGGTCCAGATGCGCCCGGACACCAAGAAGCGCTACCGGTCGACGATCGACCGGCTGCAGCGCGCGCTCAGAGCGCACACCGCGGCGACCGCCGCCGACACCGCCCGCAGTTTCCGCGGGCCCGCCGCCCGGCACGGGTCCTCGGGCGGAGGCGTACGGGTGAAGGCGGTCTGCGACTGCGGACGCAACGTCCGCGTCGTCCCGTCCGTGCTCGCGCAGGCGCCGATCGTCTGCGGGGCGTGCGGTACACCGTTCCGGATTCCGGAGGCCGCGGCGGTCGCGTGAGCGCCCGCCGCGGCACGGGGGCGGCGCCGTACGGGGGCAGCGCCGGTGGGGTCACCGGCGTGCGGTGGCATGCCCGCCGTATGGCAGAATGGTCAGCTGAGCACTCGGCAGCCGTGCAGGACCCCTCTCTCCTTCGGCTGACGCGTCCGTCGGGCAAACCGGCTCCACAACCCCACGTGGCTGTCTGTTCTGCCCAACCACGTCAACACCAGGAGAACCCACTCCCGTGGCAGTCAAGATCAAGCTGAAGCGTCTGGGCAAGATCCGTTCGCCTCACTACCGCATCGTCGTCGCCGACTCCCGTACCCGCCGTGACGGCCGGGCCATCGAGGAGATCGGTCTGTACCACCCGGTCCAGAACCCGTCGCGCATCGAGGTCAACGCCGATCGCGTCGCGTACTGGCTGGGTGTCGGCGCGCAGCCGACCGAGCCCGTGCTCGCCATCCTGAAGAAGACCGGCGACTGGCAGAAGTTCAAGGGCGAGCCGGCTCCGGCCCCGCTCCTGGTCGCCGAGCCCAAGGCCGACAAGCGCGCCCTCTTCGAGGCCGCCGCCAAGGACGCTGGTGACGAGCCCAAGGGTGAGGCCATCACCCAGAAGGCCAAGAAGTCCGACAAGAAGGACGAGGCCGCCGAGGCGGCCGAGTCGACCGAGGCCTGATCGTGCTCGAGGAGGCCCTCGAGCACCTGGTCAAGGGCATCGTCGACAATCCCGACGAGGTGCAGGTCGCCGCGCGCACCCTGCGCCGCGGGAAGGTCCTCGAGGTCCGGGTGCACCCCGACGACCTCGGCAAGGTGATCGGCCGCAACGGCCGCACCGCCCGCGCCCTGCGCACTGTCGTGGGCGCGATCGGCGGACGGGGTGTGCGCGTCGACCTCGTCGACGTGGACAACGTCCGCTGAGGTACGCAGCACCGGCACGGGCCGGGGGTGGCACTTGGGCCGCCCCCGGCCCGTGGCCTTATCCGACACGTGAGCACAGGAGCGCGAACAAGTGCAGCTGGTAGTGGGACGCATCGGCCGCGCCCATGGCATCAAGGGCGAGGTCTCGGTGGAGGTGCGCACCGACGAGCCGGAACTGCGGCTCGCCCCGGGCGCCGTGCTCGCCACGGACCCGGCCTCGGCCGGCCCGCTCACCGTCGAGACCGGCCGGGTGCACAGCGGCCGGCTGATGCTGCGCTTCGCGGGCGTCAAGGACCGCACCGGCGCCGAGGCCCTGCGCAACACCCTGCTGATCGCCGAGGTCGACCCGGACGAGACGCCGGAGGACCCCGAGGAGTTCTACGACCACCAGCTGATCGACCTCGACGTGGTCACCGTCGACGGCACCGAGATCGGCCGGATCAAGGAGATCTCCCACCTGCCGTTCCACGACCTGCTCGTGGTGGAGCGGCCGGACGGCGGCGAGGTCATGGTGCCCTTCGTCACCGAGATCGTCCCCGAGATCGACCTGGAGCGGCAGCGGGCCGTCATCGCCCCGCCGCCGGGCCTGCTCGACGAGGCCGAGGCGGAGCAGTAGGACCATGCGCATCGACGTCGTCACGATCTTCCCCGAGTACCTGGAGCCGCTGAACGTCTCGCTGGTCGGCAAGGCCCGGGCGCGCGGGCAGCTGGACGTCCGCGTCCACGACCTGCGCGAGTGGACCCACGACCGGCACAACACCGTCGACGACACCCCGTACGGCGGTGGACCGGGCATGGTCATGAAGCCCGATCCGTGGGGCGAGGCCCTGGACGCGGTCCTGGAGTCGGGCGAGGGCGAACCCGTGCTCGTGGTCCCCACCCCGAGCGGCCGCCCCTTCACCCAGGAGCTCGCGGTCGAGCTGTCGGCGAAGCCCTGGCTGGTCTTCACCCCGGCCCGGTACGAGGGCATCGACCGGCGGGTCATCGAGGAGTACGGCGAGCGGCTGGACGTCCGCGAGGTCTCCATCGGCGACTACGTCCTGGCCGGCGGCGAGGCCCCGGTCCTGGTGATGGTCGAGGCCGTGGCCCGGCTGCTGCCCGGCGTGCTGGGCAACGCCGAGTCGCACCGCGACGACTCCTTCGCCCCCGGCGCCATGGCCGACCTGCTGGAGGGCCCCGTCTACACCAAGCCCCCGGTGTGGCGCGACCGCGGGGTGCCGGACGTGCTGCTCAGCGGCCACCACGGCAAGGTCGCCCGCTGGCGCCGCGACGAGGCCTTCCGCCGTACGACGGAGAACCGCCCCGACCTCATCGAGCGCTGCGACCCGGCCGCCCTGGACAAGAAGGACCGCGCGATGCTCGCGGCCCTCGGCTGGGTGCAGGGCGAGGACGGCCGATTTGGGCGAGTCCCGGAGTCCGTGGAAGAATAGGCGGCTGCTGCTGTGCGTCCGGCGTGCGCCCCTGCCACAGGGGGACATGACGACCGTCCGACGGGCCGGCATTCGTATCACCACCACAATCCGCCGATGACCTGTGGCATGGGCGAAGAAAGCAGACGAACATGTCTCACCTGCTCGACACCGTCGACGCCGCGTCGCTGCGCAGCGACGTCCCGGCCTTCCGCCCGGGTGACACCGTCAACGTCCACGTCCGCGTGATCGAGGGCAACCGCTCCCGTATCCAGCAGTTCAAGGGCGTTGTCATCCGTCGCCAGGGTTCCGGCGTCCGTGAGACCTTCACGGTGCGCAAGGTCTCCTTCAGCGTCGGCGTCGAGCGCACCTTCCCGGTGCACAGCCCGATCTTCGAGAAGATCGAGCTCGTGACCCGCGGTGACGTGCGTCGGGCCAAGCTGTACTACCTCCGTGAGCTGCGCGGCAAGGCCGCGAAGATCAAGGAGAAGCGCGAGCGCTGAGCCCGCCGGGCACAAGCGGAGCCCTATAGGCTCTGCGCTCGATGGACACAGAGGTACACCTTCCGGAGCGCGACCGCGCCGATGCCGCCGAACGGCGGGATGAGCGGTCGCGCTTCGGCGTACGTACACAGCGGTATGCCCTGCTTGCCGTGGCGGGCGCCGCCGTGATCGTGATGGTCAACCTCTTCGTGGCGCAGCCCTTCGAGATTCCCAGCGGGTCGATGGAGAACACCCTGCGGGCCGGGGACCGCGTACTGGTCAACAAACTGGCGTACCGTTTCGGCAGTACACCCGCCAGGGGCGACGTCGTGGTGTTCGACGGCGAGGGATCGTTCGTGCAGGGCTCCGGCGGGACCGACTACGTCAAGCGCGTCATCGGTGTCGGTGGGGACCGGGTGACCTGCTGTGACGGACGGGGCAGGATCACCGTCAACGGGAGCCCGCTGGATGAGGATTATCTTTATCCCGGAGACACGCCGTCCCGGGTAGCGTTCGACATCGAGGTTCCGAAGGGGAGGCTGTGGGTGATGGGTGACCACCGTGCCGACAGCCGGGATTCCCGTGATCATCTCGGTGACCCCGGTGGTGGCACCGTCCCGGTCGACAAGGTGATCGGCAGGGCCGAGGCGACCATATGGCCGTTCGGCCGCCGCCGGTCGCTGGAAGGCGCCCATGGGTAGCCGCGGGCGGGAGCGTCCCGGTCAGCCGAGCAGGGCCGAGTATCTGGGCGACCAGGCGGGTCCGCGCAGAGGCGGCGGCCGGGCCGACCGGCGCAAGCTGGCGCGGAAGGTCAAGCGCAGGCGGCGGCGTTCCGCGGCCAAGGAGATACCCCTGCTCATAGGGGTCGCCCTGTTGATCGCGCTGGTGCTCAAGACCTTCTTGCTGCAGGCTTTTGTGATCCCGTCGGGCTCGATGGAGCAGACGATCCGGATCGGCGACCGTGTGGTCGTCGACAAGCTCACGCCGTGGTTCGGCTCCCGTCCGCAGCGCGGTGACGTGGTGGTGTTCAAGGACCCCGGCAACTGGCTGGAGGGCGAGCAGGCCCAGTCGGGCGAGGACCCGGTGGTCGTCAAGCAGGTCAAGGAGTTCTTCACCTTCATCGGACTGCTGCCGTCCGCGGACGAGCAGGACCTGATCAAGCGGGTCGTCGCGGTGGGCGGCGACACGGTGAAGTGCTGCGACAGCCAGGGCAGGGTCACCGTCAACGGGACCCCGCTGAACGAGCCCTATATCCATCCGGGCAATCCGCCCTCGGAAATTAAATTCACGGTCAAGGTTCCGCCGAACCGGCTCTTCGTGATGGGCGACCACCGGTCCAACTCCGCGGATTCCCGCTTCCATCTCAAGGACGCGGGCAACGGCACCGTGCCGGAGAACCTGGTGGTGGGAAGGGCTTTCGCCGTGGCGTGGCCCTTGGGGCACTGGGCGGGACTGAAGGAACCGGCGACGTATGCCGGCGTCGCCGCGGCGGGCGGTTCGGGCGCGTCTGCCGCCGGGGCGGGCCCCGGAGTGGCAACATCCAACAATCGGCAAGGAATGACCCCGCTCCCGACTCCTGCGGAACTCCCGCTCGTTATGGGAGTGGTGGGCCTGCACCGCATATGGCGCGGGCGGCAGCGCGGAGTGAGGAGTGGATGTGGGGGACCTGGTGGTCGGCGCAAGGTCCGGACGCGGAGAGCCGGAAGATCGGGACCCCACGGCGGGCACGGCCGGCAATGGCGAGGCCCCGGCCGGAAAGAAAGGCCCGGACGCGGGCGCGGAGACCTCCGAAGAGGCGAGTGACACGAAGGACCGAGACGGCGGCGCGAAGAAGGCGCAGCGTTCCTTCTGGAAGGAACTGCCGCTGCTGATCGTCATCGCGCTCGTGCTGGCCTGGCTGATCAAGACCTTCCTCCTGCAGGCGTTCTCCATCCCCTCGGCCTCGATGGAGAACACGCTCCGGGTGGGCGACCGGGTCCTGGTGGACAAGCTCACGCCCTGGTTCGGCTCCGAGCCCGAGCGCGGCGAGGTCGTGGTCTTCCACGACCCGGGCGGCTGGCTCGGCGAGACCATCCCGGCGAGCACCAACCCGGTGACGACGACGATCCAGAAGGGCCTCAGCTTCGTCGGCCTGATGCCGTCCGCGGAGGAGAAGGACCTGATCAAGCGGGTCATCGCGGTCGGCGGCGACACCGTGGAGTGCAAGGGCACCGGCCCGGTCAAGGTGAACGGGAAGGCCCTGGACGAGCCCTACATCTACCCGGGGAACACCCCCTGCGGCGACCGTCCGTTCGGCCCGATCAAGGTCCCCGAGGGCCGCATCTGGGTGATGGGCGACCACCGGCAGGACTCCCTGGACTCCCGCTACCACCAGAACCTGCCGGGCAACGGCACGGTCTCCGTGGACGAGGTCGTCGGCCGCGCGATCGTCGTGGCCTGGCCGATCGGCAACTGGGCCACCCTCCCGATCCCCGGCACCTTCGACCAGCCGGGCATCAACGCCGCGGCCGCCGGCCTCCCGGCCGCGGGCGCGATGGCCGGTGCCGTACCGCTGGCGCTGTGGCGGCGGCGCCGTCTGGTCAACCGCGCCGGATGAGAGGGCTGCCCCCGGTCCGTACCGCCGGGTAGGGTGCGGACGCATGAGCACCAGCACACGCACGGGCACGCGCACGGCGACGGGGCGAGCGGACGCGCAGGGCGGCGGACGGACCGGACGGATAGTCTCCGGTCTGGCCGTCGCCCTCGGTTGCGTGCTCTTCCTCGGCGGTTTCGTCTGGGGCGCGCTGCTGTACCGGCCGTACACCGTCCCCACGGGGTCCATGACCCCGACCGTGGACGCGGGTGACAAGATCCTGGCCCAGCGGATCGACGGCTCCGAGGTGCGCCGCGGGGACATCGTGGTCTTCACCGATCCGCTCTGGGGCGACGTCCCCATGGTCAAGCGGGTCGTGGCGGTCGGCGGTGACAAGGTGGCCTGCTGCGACCGGCAGGGACGGCTCACGGTCAACGGCGAGCCGATCGACGAGCCCTACCGGCTCGACACCGAGGGCCCGGCCTCGCCGACCCCCTTCTTGGCGACCGTACCCCGGGGCAACCTGTTCATGATGGGCGACAACCGGGCGACGTCCGAGGACTCCCGCTTCCGCCTCGGCGACGCCGACCACGGTTCCGTGCCGCGCAGCGCGGTGTCCGCGCGGGTCGACGCCAAGGTGTGGCCGCTCGGCCGTGTGGGCATGGTCGACCGCCCCCGGGCCTTCGCCGCCCTGCCGGGCGGCGGCCCCTCCGGCACGGGGCCGATCCGCGCGGTGGGCGTGTCGATCGCGGCCGGCGTGGTGCTGATCTTCGCCGGTGCGGCGTACGGGCCGGTCGCGGAGCGGGCGCGACGGCGGAGGGCGGCGCGATAGCGATGCGACGGCGCGCGGCGCGGGTCGTCCTGCTCGACCCCTGTGACCGGATCCTGCTACTGCACGGGTACGAGCCGGACGACCCGTCCGTGACCTGGTGGTTCACACCGGGCGGCGGGGTCGAGGAGGGCGAGAGCCTGGACGACGCGGCGCGGCGCGAGCTGGAGGAGGAGACCGGGATCACCTCCGCGCTGCTCGGCCCGGTGCTGTGGGAGCGTACGTGCGCCTTCGACTTCGACGGCAGGCGCTGGGAGCAGGACGAGTGGTACTACCTGGCCCGCACCGAGGACACCCGGGTCCATACGGGCGGTCTCACGGAACTGGAGCAGCGCAGCGTCGACGGGCTGCGATGGTGGACCTGCGAGGAACTGCTCGGCTCGCATGAGACGGTGTACCCGACCAGGCTTGCCGAGTTGCTGCGCACACTGCTCGACGAAGGTCCCCCATTGTCTCCGATTCGCCTGGGGACAGAGCGTGACTGACGCACAATGGGGGGACGTACGGCTGAAGGGGAACATGCCATGAGCGCCGAGGACCTCGAGAAGTACGAGACCGAGATGGAGCTGAAGCTCTACCGGGAGTACCGGGATGTCGTCGGCCTGTTCAAGTACGTGATCGAAACGGAGCGTCGGTTCTATCTCACCAACGACTACGAGATGCAGGTGCACTCGGTCCAGGGTGAGGTGTTCTTCGAGGTCTCCATGGCCGATGCGTGGGTGTGGGACATGTACCGGCCGGCGCGCTTCGTGAAGCAGGTACGAGTGCTGACATTCAAGGACGTGAACATCGAGGAGCTGAACAAGGCCGACCTCGATCTGCCATCGGACGACTCCGGCTTCAACGGCTGAGTCCACCGGGGCCCGCTGGTTGTCCACAGGCCCCGATCAAGATCATCTCTCGGGCGTCACCTCCGTCACAGTGAGTGACGGAGGTGGTACGGATGAACGCCCGAGCAGCTTTTGGACGCTACGGCGAGGAACTGGCGGCACGGTCACTGACCGAGGCTGGGATGACCGTGCTGGAGCGGAACTGGCGGTGCCCGCACCGCGAACGCCACGGGGAGATCGACATCGTCGCGGCGGACGGGGACGCGCTCGTCGTGTGCGAGGTGAAGTCGCGCGCCGCGGGCGGCGGTGAGCACCCGATGGCCGCCGTCACCGCGCGCAAGACCGAGCGGCTGCGGCGGCTGGCGGAATGCTGGCTCGCCGACCACGGCGGGCCGCCACCGGGCGGCGTGCGGATCGACGTGGTCGGTGTGCTGCTGCCGGCTCGGGGCGCCGCGCGCGTCGAGCACGTGCGGGGGGTGGCGTGATGGGATTCGCCCGTACGTGTTCCGTGGCGCTGCTCGGCGTGGAGGGCGTCGTCGTCGAGGTCCAGGCGGATCTGGAGCCGGGTGTGGCCGCGTTCACGCTGGTCGGGCTGCCGGACAAGAGCCTCAGCGAAAGCCGCGACCGGGTGCGCGCCGCCATCGTCAACAGCGGCGAGAGCTGGCCGCAGAAGAAGCTCACGGTCGGCCTCAGCCCGGCCTCCGTCCCCAAGGGCGGCAGCGGGTTCGACTTGGCGGTCGCGTGCGCCGTCCTCGCCGCGAACGACCGCATCGCGCCGCGCGACATCGCCGACCTGATGATGATCGGCGAGCTCGGCCTCGACGGCCGGGTCCGCCCGGTGCGCGGGGTGCTGCCCGCCGTCCTGGCCGCCGCCGATGCCGGATACAGCCATGTCGTGGTGCCCGAGCGCACGGTCGCCGAGGCCTCGCTCGTGCCGGGGGTCTCGGTGCTCGGCGTCCGCAGCCTGCGGCAGCTGATCGCCTTGCTCAACGACGAGCTCGCCCCCGAGGAGGCGGAGGAGCCCGCCGACGGGCGGCCCGATCCGATACTGGCCGGGCTCACCCTGCCCGGCGCCGGCCACGGCACGGGGCTCGTCGACACCGGCATCCCGGACCTGGCCGACGTCGCGGGGCAGGGCACCGCCAGGACCGCCCTGGAGGTCGCGGCCGCGGGAGGCCACCACCTCTACCTCAAGGGCCCGCCCGGCGCGGGCAAGACGATGCTGGCGGAGCGGCTGCCCGGACTGCTGCCGCCGCTGACCCGGCAGGAGGCGGTGGAGGTCACCGCCGTGCACTCGGTCGCCGGGATCCTGCCGCCGGGCCGGCACATGGTGGACCAGCCGCCGTACTGCGCGCCGCACCATTCGGCGACGATGCAGTCCCTGGTGGGCGGCGGCAACGGACTGCCGCGCCCTGGCGCCGTCTCCCTCTCCCACAAAGGTGTGCTCTTTCTGGACAGGACGTGTAAAACAGGTGGCTCGCCCCGAGGTGCTCCGTAGGCGCCAGCGTTGACCCGTTCACCCTGGCGCCACAGGATTTCCTCATGTTGCTTCTCGCAGGTCAGTCTGAGGCCAACCCGGGGCCCTTCCTCCTGATTTGGGGTTTGGGGGTGATCGTCCTGGGAGGCATCTTCGCCTCGAAGAAGGGAGCCGCCGGCATTCGCCGGTTGGTCGTGCAAGGTCTGGAACAGAACCCGGAGCAACAGGCCAAGGCGCGCGCGGTGCCCGAGAATCGCCTTCGCTTCATCGGTGGGTTCTTGGCCCTCTGCGGGGTAGTGGCGATTCCGGTATCGCTGTTCATGATGACCGGCCACTGAAGCGCAACCCCTGTCGGCCTCACGGCTGCGACGAACAGGGCCCCCGCCGGATCGGCAACCGGCGGGGGTCCTGTCGTCTGTGAGGGCCCGCTACGGCCTGCGGCGGGCCCGTTGGCGGCACAGCTCAACGTTCGCGCACACGAGCACGCGGCCGCCCGGCCCGGACCCGGTCTCGATCATGTGAATGATTCCGTCGTTCGTGTGGTGCTGGCACCGGCCACAGCGGCCGGTGCCGCGAGTCGGCTCGGCGTCGATCAGAGTCACGGCCGACCACCCGCCCGCGCCTCGCGCCAAATGCGGAGCAGGCCGGCGCCCGCTCGGCAGTCGTCGGCCGCGCACGCCCCGCACGCCTGTGCGTGATCGAGGTACCGCCGGTATGCGGCCTGTACGTCGCCCTCGGCGACCGCCAGGAGCAGCGGCACCCGGCCGCGCCTTGGTCGTTCCCCTATGGCTGCTCCGGCCCCTGTTCTACGCTCTGCCATGTCGACCCCTTCGCGGTCGGCTGTGCCCCCGGGTGCCGTGCCGCGGCCCCGGGGGTGCTGTGTGTTCACGGTACCGCTGCACACTGCTATACACAGCCATACAGAGCTACTTACTTCTGCGCAGCGATGTGCACTGCCGCAGGCTCAACCCATGGACGAGGACCGGAGCGGCAGCATCAACCCAGCGCGGCCCGTGTACGTCTATGTGCAGCTGGCCGACGACATCGCCGCGCAGATCGTGGAGGGCCGCCTCGCACCCGGGGCGATGCTGCCCGGTGAGCGAGACCTCGCGGGCATCTACGGCGTCGCCTACCTCACCGCCCGGCGGGCCGTGAGGTTGCTGCGGGAGCGGGGCCTCGTCGTCACGCTGCCCGCCAAGGGGACGTACGTTGCCGAGCAGGTCGAGGGCGCCGACACGTCCGAGTGACGCGCACCTCGACCACTGGCCGCAGTGCTGCCGCTGCGCCTACTGTCGAACATATGAACGAACTGCCGCCGGATGTGGAACGCCTCCGCGTGCTCCGCACGTACCTGGAGCTACAGCTCGCCGCGGTGGACGCGAAGATTGAGCAGGCCACGGCGGCCGACCGCCCGGCGGCGACGGCCAGGCCGTCACGCGACGAGGATCCGTTCGCCCGGGGAGGCCGCGGCTGGAGGCTCGAGAGCGTCCTCGCGCCGAACGGCAAGGGACCCCGACGCGGCGTCGTCCACCGGGGCGACTGCCCGGCCGCGGCCGGCGGATGGCTGAGTCGGAAGGAACTGGACGTCGCGCTCGATCAGCCGGAGGTCACGGCGTGCCCGAAGTGCCTCGAACGGCCTTCCCCGGGGCCAGGTAAAGGGGACGTTCATTTGAGCGTTCCGGTGTCTATGGAGAGCTTGACAACGGATGGTGTCTTCTGAGAGCGAACATGGATAACGCCAAAGAAGCCACTCGGCCACTCATCGCCGGGTCGCCATCAAGAAATTGGAAGCAGAATTTCATCGATGGGCCGGAAACTGACTGGATTTTCGACGACCAGTCTCCTCCCAGCGCCATGATTTACTTCACCTTCCACGATGACCGCACGGCGGGCGTGGTGCCAAATTAGCACCTCTTGGTAAGTTTGATAGGGGAGGCGAATTCGAATCTCCGACCGCCTGCCTCTACGGACCGTTGAAATTGTCGCAAACCCAAATGGGTCATCTCCAACATGCCTCAACTCTACGATATTCCCGGAGAATGTCGAGGTAGAGTCGATGCGATGCTTTTTCAGTTTTTCTGCAGCCTTCTCAATCTTTTCGGAAGCATCTGATTCAATGGAGACTGCATCTGGCATGGTCTCTGGGGCAGGGACAGAGGAGGCCCACTCGAAACTGGTCTCGAACTCACTGACTGAGGGCTCCGTCAGGATCTTGGCCAGCGCAGAGCAAAACTCCCTGCTGACCCCACGCGCCACCACAGCGTGCAAATCTCCCACGCTAGGAGAAGACTCCGGCTCAACGATGATTTCTTTAACTGCCATAAGCGACTGAGCCAAGGTGCGCGTAACGCGACGCTCGAAAGGCTCAGGTGCGGCTTTGAATAGCTCCAAATCGGCCGTGTCGAGAGTCTCTTCGCGGACCTCTTCCGTGTGTGAGAGAGGGACGAGGATGGGGATGATGAAAGAACCTTCTTGTGTATGATCCATTCGGGCGCGTCGCAATACCGCGTCCCCTTGGCGGGCATAGTTGCCGCCGATCTCGCCACGTTCGTTCCACGCAGTGGTACCGACAGCCCTCAGCAATTTGCGCGCAGAGGCGATCACTGTAGACGCAGCCTCGAAAGGGATCGTGTCGGTGATCGCATAGTCATTTGCCGCACGCAGATATGTTACATCCATATAGTGGTACCGGATGCCCAGAGCCACATCCTTTGGGCTCCTACGCTCTTGCCTAGCGATTCTCTCAACGATTCCGACAGCAATTCCAGGATCGTTTTCAGAAGGGACGCCGATCATGACTCCGTCGCGTACCCAGATCGTTCCCGCGGATCCAGGGGGTTGCCTTTCCCATCCCTCCGCTTGTAGGTACGTGCGAATCTGAGAGACAGTCGGGATTATGGCGCCGCGCGAGCCTAGGGTGCCAGTGGAGTGAAACATGATTTCACCTCCCTTTCCCAAACTTCCAGCGTTGCCGCCGTAAGTCGCTGCTTCTTTGGTACTACGATCTTGTCAGTAGGGGCCCCCGCACCGTTTACGCGTACCCAAAAAGCGGCCGCCCTGTGATCCGTTCCTGCATCGTGATGCTGAATCCAGTCCAGTGGATCCTTATAGTCCAGAATCACCAGGACAAAATAGACTGGAACCGCCGAGGCCGACCAGCTGTCACGCCAGTGGAGTTCCGAGTCCCAAGTGGCGCCCCTGCCCAGAATTTTGAATTGTGAGCTACATTTGATTTGGATCCGCGCTGCTGCTACTGCAAACTCAAGGCTGCCATCTACAGCGATTGCATCCTCATCTGGCGCCGTCTCGTTGAAGCCAACTGCGGCTTGGCTGAATATCGATTTCGCGTAGGCGACACCAAATCTGCCTTTAGCTGTGTTCAGATCCAGCGTGGCAATCGAATTCACGAGCGTTACCCCCCTCCCCACCGTGCGGTTTACCTCTTTCCGGCTCGCGACACACTCGCGCATGACTGCCGGCGCAGCCGTGGGTTCGACCTGCAACTAGGCGAAAATCTTAGCCACAGGGTAACGACATGTCACTAGTCGTGACCTTCAGTTGCCCAATTCGAGTGATCCCCGGAGACGGCAATGGCGCCCCCCGCACGGCCGTGTGAGGCCGTACGGGGGGCGTTGAGGCTGTCAGGCGAGGAACTGCACGGCGTACCCGGTGAGAGCGCCGATGACGGCCGCACCGCCCGATGCGGTCCACACGCGGCGTTCGAGGGCGGCGAGGCGGGCCTCGACCGCTTCGAGGTCGGTCCGCTGGTCGGCTAGGGCCTGGTCGGTCTGTCCCGCGCGCTGTACGAGCAGGGCCAAGCTGCCCTTGATCTCGGCCAGGCCCGTACCGAGGTCGCCGCGGAGGTCGGCCAGGGCGACGGCCACCGAGACGGGGTCGGCCGGCGGCAGCGTGGGGGGCGGGGTCACTTGGCGTCAGTCCCGTCAACGAGGCCCAGGCCGATGCGGTCGAGCAGGGCCTCGACGGCGGGCAGGGCCATCACGCGGGCGAGGCCTCCGGCGACGGCCAGGGCGACGGCCACGCCCGGCAGGGAGTCGGGGACACCGGAGGCGTCCACGATGGCCGGGAGCGCGACGGCCAGGCCGACGGCGCCCTGTATGACGGTGCGGATGGTGCGGCGGGTGGCGGTGCTCATGGGCGGTACCTCACTTTATGGTGCGGGTGGTGGGGGGACCGCCGGGCGCGGGGAGTCGGCCGCGCCCGACGGGGTCGAGCGGGGCCGATCAGGCGACGAGGGTGAACCCGCGCTTCTTGGCGAGCTTGGTCGCGCTGGTCTTGCCGGGGATGCCGTCGGCGTCCTTGCCGGAGTAGCCGAGTCGGTGCTGATACGCCTTGTACGCGGCCTTGGTTTTCGGCCCGGCGACGCCGTCGAGGGCGCCGGAGTACAGACCCTCGGCGTGAAGCGCGCGCTGCACCTCCTTGACCGATCCCGACGCGGGGTGCTTCGGGTAGTCCTCGAACGCGCGGATCAGGTTGGACAGGTCCACCTTCACCGGCTGGTGCGGAGCGGCCGGCGGCGTGGCCGGGGCCTTCCTCGCCCAGGCGCGCAGCGCGGCGCGGTTGGCGAACTGGCCGACGTTGGTGTCTACCGGCTTGTCGGTGTACTGGTGGAACTTCCATGCTGCCTTGATCCGCGGGTGCCCGGCCGACACATAGTCGGCGATCCACAGGGCGTCGCCCGCGTTGCTGCTGGTGTCCCGGGTCGTCCAATACGACTGGTTGCAGTACAGGCCGACGCGGTGAGTGTTGCCGCGCAGCCGCTTGACCTCGGCGAGGAACACGTCCTTGTCGTGGCAAGACACGCCCGGGTCTTCCCAGTCGGCGAACAGGGGGTCACCCTCGACGCTGGCGGCCTGCTGCACGAAGTAGGCGGCCTGGCGCTTCATGTCGCCCGGCCGCAGGAAGTGGTAGAAGCCCACGACGAGCCCGCCGGCGCGAGCGTGCGCGGCCTGCGCGGTCATGCGCGGGTTGACGTAGCTGGTGCCTTCGGTGGCCTTGACGAACACGAAGTCGAGCCCGGCCGTGGCGAACGTCGCGGTCTGGTAGGACGAGACGTCGATGCCCTTGACGGTCATGCGGGGGTGCCTCCTCGGGGCATGAAAAAACGCCCCGGCGCGGTCTGCGCGGGGCGTGCGGTGGGGTGCTGTTGGGGCGGCGCGGTGGCTACGCGGGCCCGGAGTAGGTGATCGAGATGTACGGGGCGAGGGTGCCCGTCGCGGTGGCGATCGACGTCGTGGTGCCGGTCGTGGTCTGGGCGGCAACCAACTCGATGTAGTCACCCGCGGCGAGCAGCTTCGGGAATGGCCGGGCCTCGACGGTCAGTGCGGTGGCGCCGATGGCGTCTGCGTCGGCGAACGTTCGGGAGCGGCCGCCGGCGAAGTTGGTGCCGTTGGCGAACCACAGCGCGTCACGCTGCGTGCCAGTGCTTCCGGAGGCGGGTCCGTTGAATGCGGTCGCTCCGGCGAGGGTGAACCATCCGGCGAACGGCGCGGTCCATCGCGTCGGCTGCGATGCGTTCCAGCCGCCGAGGGCGTCGAGCTGGATCGTGTCCCACTGGATCGCGTTCGCGGACGACTCGGTCGCGGTGGTGATCGTCTGTGCGGTCGACCGGACGGCCATGAATACGACGGCGCCGATCATGTAGAGCTGGTTCGTCTTGCCGGACTGGATCCGGCCGCCGGCCGGGGCGAGGTTGAACGCCACGGGGGGTGTCCTCCTACAGAGAGATGATGGCGGGCTGCGCGAGGCGAACGTCCTCGCTCGCAACCTGCGGCTTGCTGATGCCGTTCACGGCGCGGTCAACGGTCATGGCCTGCGGCGACGCGTTGTACGACGTCACGGGCATGATCGTGATGAAGTTGCCCCACACCTGGACACCAGCCGGGGGCGTGTTCGCGATGGTGAGCAGCACACCGCCCGTCGCGGAGTTCGAGGGCGCGGTGTACACGGCGTCGAACCACACCCACGCGCCCACGGTCGGGGTCTTCGAGGAGTTCGACGTCGTCAGGTAGGTGCGGTTCGCGTCGTACCAGTTGACAGAGATGCTGAGCGTCGTCGAGCCGAGGGAGCCGCCGACGTACACCCACCCTGACGCGCGGTACTGCTGGCCGGGTGTGACGTTCGACTTTGAACTCTCGACACGGGGACTGGCGGCGCCGGTAGTGGTCAGCAGGATGGATTGCGGGGCCCGCTTGGTGCGGGCCGTCGACGGGGCGATGGTGGCGCCGCCGAACGCCTGCCATCCGGCGGTGCCGTCCCGGAAGTCGTAGTTCGCGTTCGTGATCTCGCCGACGGCCTGGACGGTCATCACCTCGCCGCCGACCCGGATGTCGAACTGCGGGTCGTTGGCGAGGTCGGTCGTCCACAACAGGCCGTCGGTCACGGCGACGCGGATCACGGTGTCGTCCGCGTCGGCCGGCGCCGCGAGCTGGCTGCCGTCGGTGTCGTAGCGGTCCAGCGCGTCGACGTCCCACGTGCCGACGGTGTACGGCGTCGCGGGGGTGGTGTTGTAGTCGACGGTCCACCCGCGCGGGGACAGGGTCGCTGTCCATCCCTGGACGATCTGATCAATCGCGTCGGGCGGCATCCACGGCGGGGGGTTGCGGACGATGATCCGGTCTCCCACGCGGACGCGCTTCGCCTGCTCGATGAGCTGCGGGTCGTCGGCCAGGTCGACGCGGATCGTCGGGTACCGGGCCCCGTCGTATGTGCCCTGCCACACCCGCCATGACGCCATGTCCGGGAGCTGGTCGTCGTCGAACGCGTTGACGGTGTAGCTACCGGCGTACGTGCCGATCAGGTCGGGCGTCATGGGTCCCTGGTCGGCGACGGCCCGTGCGGAGCTGCCGCCGTCCCTGGACACTGTGACGTCGTTGAGGATCGCGGCGTCGTCGTCGAGGGGTTCGAGGGGCGGGGCGACTTCGCCTGCGGCGTAGTTCAGCGTGAGTGCTGGCCGCTGGTTGTACAGCGTCGAGCGGGCGCGGTAGGCCAGGCCGTCGCCGGTCGTGTCCTCGGAGATCATGCCGAGGTCGGCGTCCGCGGCGTCCTGGACCAGGTCGACGAACGTCGCGATGCGTTGCGGTCCGAGCAGCGTCGACGTTCCCCACTCGTAGTCGGTTACGGCGAGCGGGACGTCCTCCTCGCGGGCGAGGCGCGCGATGCGGTCGGATGCCCCCTCGCCGTCCCACGCGACCATGGCCGGGCCGGTTGCGTCGTAGGCGGCCGTCGAGGTGGCCATGGCCAGGTGACCGACCGCGGTGTCTCCCGAGTTGCTGCCGCCGAGAGTGACGCCCGTGATGCGGCCGACCGTGCGGCCGCTGATCGTGCCGCTGACCTGCTGCACCTCGCCGCCGTCGGCGAACGTGAACGCGTCGACGTCGAGGTAGTACAGACGCCAGTTGATGTTGTTGCCGGACTGGACGAGGTCGAGGCCGACACTCAGCCGCTTTCCCGACAGGACGCCCGCCGGGGTGTTGTTGAGCAGGCTGTCGCCGTCGCCGTTGACGGCCGACAGGGCGAGCCCGTTCGACGTCGTCCGCGACAGGGTCCAGCGCACGGCGCTGCCCGTGGCGTTGAGGGCCAGGATCGGCACCGTCGCGGCGGGCGTGTCCGTCGGGAGAGCGAGGAACATGCGCATCGCGAACTGCCCCGTCGAGGGGTACGAGGGGACGCGGCCGGTCAGGGTGCCCGTGCCGAGGGTCGGCAGGGGCGCCGATGCCACATAGTCCGAGGAGGCCGCGGGGGTCACGCCGACGCGGCCCGTCAAGGGACCGAGGCCCGGGGTCGCGGCGGCGAACGACGTCGCGTCCTGGCCGTCCTCCATCGGCCAATACGCGATGATGTCGCGCCGGGCCGGGCTGGAGAACTCGCGGCGCATCGGCGACTGCAACGCGGGCGCGCCCTGGCCGAGCTGCCGCAGCGTGCCCGATGCCTGCACCGGAACGGTGACGTCCTGGCCGGTCTGCCACCGGGACGGCCACGCCGGGACCTTGCCCCGGAACAGGACGTCGCGGTCGGAGCGGATCGCGGCCGTGCCGCCGATCGTCCACGCGCGGCCGGCGGAGTCCGTGAACGACGTCGCCCCGGGCGTGAGGGTGGTGAAGTCGGGGGCCGCGACTACCGGGCCGTCGATGCCGTTGCGGACCTCGAAGCGGTGCGCGAGGCCCGCGAACGGGACGCGGGCGGGGCTGGTCGTCGCGTCGCCGGAGGCGATCTGTAGGGGCGCAGTGCTGTTGAAGAGGGCGAACGTGCCGGGGACGGTGAGGCCGTCGTCGACGCTGAATTGCGTCCACGGCCCGTCGAGGGACGGAGCAGCGTAGAACCGGACCAGGATCAGGCCGTCGCCGCCGCCCGCGTGGAACGTGGCACGGACCGCGGCGCGGGGCGGCAGATGCGGCAGCGTCGCGTTACCGCCGGACAGGCCCGTCGAGCCGTCCGCGGAGACGTCGAGCGTGAGTGCGCCCTGATAGACGCGGAGGGCCCACGACTTCTGTCCGGAGGCGTTCCACTTGCCGATGAGGACTTGGTTCGCCGTCGGGTGGTACCAGTCGGCCGTGACCTCTGCGCGGACGTCGAGGTCGGCCGTGATGTCGAGGGCGGACGCGTCCGGGGTCGAGGCGACCGCGCCGACGGCGCCCGGCAGGGCCAGAGCAGGCGGCCCGCCGGGCACCGTCAGCCGCAGCGGGGTGTTACGGCGCAGCTTGCCGTACCACTTCCCGCGCGGGTTGAGTCGGGAGTAGTCGCCCGACTCGTTGTTCATCGTGAACGAGCAGGTACCCACGTCCGGGCGGGAACCCTCGTCGTGCTTCCCGGACGTGAGGACGATGCTGTCGCGGGCGTACACGTCGGCCGTGACGTCGACCCACTCGCCGTCGAGCTGGAGTTCTACGGCGACGTCGAGCGGGTCGTCAGGGAACGACACGGGGTCTCCTTATCCGAATGCGAGTTGGACGGAGCCGCGGCCGTCGATGCGGACCATGCGGCGGATCATGCGCTTGAAGTCGCCGTCAGCGCCGGTCACGTCGATGACCAGTCGGCCGGCGGCCGAGCCGCTGGAGCCGGCCGCGCCGACGCTGGCCGCGCTCATGCGGGCCGTCGTCATGCCGGGCGTGGGGACGTCGACGAGGTTGCGCATCGTGCGGTCGATGACGCCCGCGTTGTCCTCGGCGCCCTGGGCGATACCGGCCGGGATCCAGTGGCCGACCTGATCGGCCAGGACACGGGACGGGGAGTGGATGCCGAGGGCCCTCGCGATGGGGCCCGGGATGATGGACAGGGCCCAACTGGTGAGCGTCGACTTCAGCCATCCGCCCATGGAGCGGATTCCGGACCACAGGCCCGTGACGACGCTCTGTCCCTTGCTGTAGAGCAGGGAGCCGAGGGAGCCGATGCCGCGGGAGATCATGGCCGGCAGGCCGCGCACCCACTTGACGAGTTCGTTCGCCTTGCGGATCGAACCGTCCTTGATGGACTGCCAATGCTTGATGATCAGGCCCGGCAGGGTCCAGTTAAGGAACAGGTTGACGAGCTTGCCCGGGACGCCGCGCAGCCAGTTGACGACCGCGTTCCACACGCGGACCGTGCCGTCCTGGATGGCCTTCCAATGGCTGATGATGATGCCCGGCAGGCTGTACTTCATCCACAGGTTGAGGATGAAGTCGCCGACGGCCTTGATCTTGTTCCAGATCCAGTCCCACGCCTTGGTGGTCCACTCGACGATGGTGTCCCAGTTGGCAATGATCAGGGCGACGAGGGCGACGACGGCCGCGATGATCAGGCCGACGGGGCCCATCGCGATCAGCCAGGCCGCGGCCATGCGGGCGGCCTGGACCATGGACTGAAAGCCCATTGCGATCCATGACGCGACGACGGTTGCGGCCGAGGCCGCCGACGTCGCGGCGGTGCGGATCATCGCCGGGAGCAGGACGGCCGTCAGGACGAGGGCCGCCGCCTTGATCTCCGTCGAGTGCTGCCCGAGGAAATTGATCATCGACTCAAGGGCGGGGAGCACCTTCGAGCCGATGATGTCGACGATGCCCTGTTGCAAGCCGCGCTTGAATTGCTCGATGCGCGTCGAGGCGTTGTCTCGCAGGCTCTTGCCCATCTTGTCGGCCGCGCCGCCGACCTGCCCGAGTCCCTTCGCGGCGCTGCTGGGGTCCATCGCGAACAGGGCCGCGCCGAGGTCTTCGGCCTGTGTGCCGAACAACGCGGTCGCGGCCGCGCTCTGTTTCACGGGGTCCTTGATCGCGCGCAGCCGGTCGAGGGTGGTGTCCAGTGCGGCAGACGCGGACTTGCCGCCCTTGCCGAACTTCGCGGCCATGTCGGTCGCGTTGAGGCCGAGGGCCTGGAAGCCCTGCGCGGTCGTCGCCGAGCCGTCGACGGCCCGGATGCTGAATTCCTTGATCGCGTCGGCCGCGATGTCGGAGTCCCGGGCGCCGGCCTGGATGGCCTGGTTCATCAGGCCGACCGCGGTCGCCCCGTCGATGCCCGCCTTCCGGAACTGCGTCCCGTATTCGTTGAAGGTATCGACAAGATCATCCGCCTTGTTCGCGGACGACTGGAACCCGGCGGTCAGGATGTCGAACGCCTCGTCCGCGTTCTTGGCCAGGCCCGTACGGAGCATCTGAGACACGGCGTTCGTCACGCCGCCCAAGTCCTGATCGAACGTCCCGGCGAGGTCGGAGACCTTCGTCGAAAGCTGCTCGATCTGCGCGTTCGTCGCGTCCGGCGGGAGCAGGCCCGCACCCATCACGGCCTTGATCGCGTCGGCCGCGCCCTGGACGTCTTCGGTGACGGCGTTCGCGTAGAGCTGCCCGGCTATCTGCCCGTACCGCTTCGCCTGCTCCGGCGTCGCTCCGAGCTGGGCGCCGAGCCGGTCGCCTATCTTCTCCTGCTCGATCGCCTGCCCCATGGCGGCGCCGAGGGCCGCCCCGATGCTCGCGCCGATCGTGGCCGCGGCGAGGGACTTCAACGCGCCCTTGATGGCGTCGGCTGCTCCGGCGCCACCCTCGGCGCCGCCGTCGGCCAGGCCGTCGCCGAGGGCCTGCCCGGCGTCCTGCCCGGCCTGCTGGCTGGTATCGACGATGCGGTTACCGCCCGCCCGCATGAGGCGTTCGGAGTTGTTGACGCCGTCGCGGACGCCGGAGTCGTCGACGGTGATCGTCGCGGCGAGTTCGCCAACGGTCAGTGCCACGACGTCACCTCTTCCTGTGCTTCTTCGGCTCCGGCGGCGGATTCAGCACGCGGGAGATGCGGGAGTCGGCCGACATGAGGCCGTAGATGCGGGCCTTGAGCCATCGCCACGACCGGCCGGAGAGGATCCCGGGCGCGCCAACGTCGACGCCGTAGATCTCGTGGAGATCGGCCTCGATCAGGGCCCACTCTTCGAGCAGCCGCGCCCACTTCACTTGCGGGCCGCGCTGGCCTTTCCTCCGCGGCGTCGCGCCGGGCGGGTACTCGTACCACTCCCAGAGCCCGGATTGCGGGTCGTACTCGCCCCGCCCGATCGGGCCGCCTGCGACCTGCGCGAGGCCCGATTCGGGGCCGCCGCTTTTGGGTCGCCGCCCGCGTTCCAGTAGCGCTCTGCGGCCTCGCGGTCCTGGACCACCCACACCATCGTGGTCAACGCGGCGTGCTTGAGCGCCGGCCACTTCACGCCGTCGGCGATCATCTGCGCGTGGGTGTCGCCGAGCAGGTCGGCGTACATGTCGCGTTCGGCCGCGTCGGCGAGGATCCGCTCATTCGTCCGCCCGCCGTCGGCCGCGATGGCGGCGGCCTGGACGAGGGCCTGAGTACGGAGGCCGATCTCCGCGGACGGGGCCTCGACGACGTACTCACGGCCCTTGATGGGGAGCGTGAGCGTGTCGTCGAGGAGGTCGTCTAGTGCCTCGAACCCCATCAGGCGGCCGTCCGGTCGAGGGAAACGACCTTGGTGAGGGCCTGGGCGCCGGCCTCGTTCGGATTGTCGATGTCGAGGAGTTCGCCGTCGCCGGTCAGGGTGACGGTGATGGTCTCCAGGTCCTCATCCGATCCGCCGTCGGGGGCCCACGTGACCAGGGCGTATCCCTCGTGGGCGTCCGGCAGGCCGTCGCGGTCGTAGTAGCGGACGTGCACCTTGGACGCGGCCCCGAACTTCTTCGACGCGGCCTTGAGGGCTTCGTGAGCGGGGTTGAACACGCCCGCGACGGGGTCGTATCGGTGGAGGACGGTTGCCTCCACGCTCCACTGGAGCGCGGTGCGGGTGTTGCCCTTCCATCCGCCGTTCTCGTAGTCGCTGGAGTCCTGGTCGGTCGGCTCGACGTTCGGCGTGAACTCCTGGACACCGGGAACCAGGGTCCAGACGGGGGCGCCGGTCGTGCTGAGGTCGATCTCCAGCCGGTACCGGCGGGCGAGGGCGGTCTCTTCGGACATGGGGGCGTGCTCCTTAGCTGAGCTGGGGGTGTGGCTGGTGGGCGCGGAGCTGGTAGTTACTGGCGCGCTCGTGACGCCCCTGGGAGTCGGGGCCGAGGGCGGACGTGGACACGCGGGAGATGAGCAGCACGCGGGCCGTGCCGAACGTGTGCGGGCCGGAGGCGTGTAGGACGGCGTGAACGGCGTCTTCGAGGTCCGCGGCTTCGCGCGGGTCGGTGCCCGCACGCACGCGTACCTGAACCATCACGGTGCAGTCCGTGAGGGTCGTCGACTCCTGCACGAAGTAGGCGGTCAGGACGACGGCGCGGTCCGTCGAGGACGGGAGCGCGGTGTCCGTGATGGCGGTGTCGTCCGGGCCGTACACGCCGCTGGGCGGGTAGTAGGTGCCGACGTCGGCGGCGTCGAGGAGTTGGGCCAGGCCGCCGACGAGGTCGGTAAGGAAACTCACCGGAGGGCCCTCCTGATTTGCGCGGCTATGAGGGCCTGGACCTGGTCGGCCTCTTCGAGTAGCGGGAGTTCGAGGTACTTCGCGGTGCGCCCCTGGTCGTGGTGGAGCGTCATGTCCTCGTGCTGGCGGACGGCGTACCTCGTGTCGTACGACACGGCCCCGGTCACCTGGTCGCCCTCGTCGTCGACGGAGGCGACGCCGGAGCGTTCGAGGGTGCCCTCCTCGATCGGGACGCGGTCCCGGGAACGTTCGAGGACGTGTTCCGTTGCCAGCTGCACGCCGCGCACCTCGGCGGCGCGGAGCTGCGCGATGACGCGCGGGCCGTTCCACTGGAGTCGGGCGCGCTGCGTCATTCGCACATCACCTCGGTCGAGGCGGGCACGGGCAGGCCCGGCGCGGTGTGCTGGGCGACGCTGATCGCCACGGTGCGCCGGCCGTCCGGCAGGGTGACGCGGGATCCGGCCGGGCACACGACGTCGGGCAGGCAGAGAACCTGCGCGGTGCTGACGACCTGGGCGCCGGTGCTGTCGCGGGTCATCTTGACGACCTCGGAGACCAGGGCGCGCACGCCCGCGACGGGCGGTCCCCATGCGGGCCCGTACGGGCCGTCGCCGAGGAACGGCGCGATCGTCACCCGGTGCCGGAGCGCGTACGCGGGGACCTTCACCAGATCACCCCCGGGAGCAGGCCCGCCCGGCGCAGCGCGCGAGCTGCGCGCGGCGCGAGGTCGAGGTCCCCGGGCGCGGCCTGGGCGTCGCGGCGGTCGGACAGGGCGACGGGGCCGACGGAGACGCTGCCCCATCGGCCGGCGGCCCCGGTGCCGTCGTCTCCGGTGGCGTCCTGGTACTCGACCTGGCCGCACACGGCGTCGGCGAGGGCCTGGCGGACGTCGGAGTCGGTCGGCATGCCGTCGGCGTCGGTGCAGTACACGGCGGTGAGTAGCGCGTCGTCGATGTCCTGCGACGCGCGGGCGAGCAGGCGGGCGGCGTCGGCCGGGGCCGGTCGGCCGGTCCACTCCGCGAGCTGTTCGGGGGTGGCGTAGACACGACCGGCCATCCGGTCATCCCTCCTTGGGCGTGCTCTTGCGGGGCCGGGACGAGGAACGCCCCGCGGCCTGTTCGGGCTGCGGGGCGTTCGGATTGTCCGGCGCGGTGTCCGGCGCCGGGTCGGCGGCCGGTCGGTATCGGCGGCGCAGCATCATGCGCGCGGCCTCCCTTCGGTCAGGAAGCGGCCAGGGTGCCGACGCACACGGCGCGGTCGCTGAGGCGCTTCACGGCGTAGTGGAGCGTGGTCGTGATGACCGTGGAGCGCGCGAGGATGTCGCGGTCGGACTCGACGAGCGGCCGGCGCTTGTAGAGCAGGCCGAGAGCGTTGTTCTTGAGCAGCAGGAACTTCCCGGCGGCAATCCGGTTCGTGACGAACACGTTCACGCCCGCGATCCGGCCGAGGGAGCCGGTCGCGGCGGCCGACGGGCCGTTGCCGAGGGTCGCGGCGTTGACGAACGAGTCGTCGGCGAAAGCGTCCTGGAGCTGCGCCGAGTTGATGTACAGGCCCGCGAACGCCTCGGGGTCCCACTCGTCGCCGAACTTACCGATCGCCGGAACGATCGCCTTCTTCCACGTGAGGACGTTCGCCCCGGTGCCGGTGGCGCCGGTCCACGTGAGGGGCACGCCGCCACCGAACGCGGACTCGTCGGCCTGGGCCTGGGCGATCAGGGCCGCGTCCACCTTCCGGGCGGCCAGTTCGCCGAACTGCCGGCGGGCCTCGGCCTCGGGGTCGCCGAGGGCGGTCAGCCGGGCCTTGTCGGTCAGCTCGACGGCCTTACCGGCCTCCTTGATGGTGGCGGTCGCGTCGTCCGTCGACATCGGGACGGGGACAAGGGCCTCGTCCTCGTCGAGGTCGTCGAGTTCGCCGAGGGTGCCCCACTTCGGGAAGTGGATGGTGTCGCCGGGCTGCCCCTGGAGGGTGTTGTCCTCCATGACGGCGGCGGAACCGGCGACGCGAACGGCCCCGGTGAACTCAGCCTGTGCCATGTCGCCCCACACCTCGGGGACGACGAGCAGGCCAGAGGTGGTCTGTGCCATGACGGTTACTCCTTCTCCGGCGCGGTCGGCCGGGCGTTACGGGGTGCCCGGCGCGGTGGCCGGGACGGTCAGGAACCGGCGGCCAGGCGCCGGTAGGACTCGGGGTCGGACTCGTACAGCGCGGTGCGCGCGGTGTAGTCCATGGCGGCGAACTGGGCCGGGGTGACCTCGTTCGCTCCGGGGGTGAAGTCGGCGCCCCCGCGCGGCACGCCCGGCGTCCGGGCGCCGACGTGCGGGTACGCGTTGACGGCCGCGGTGATCGCGGCGGTGACGGCGGCCGGGTCGGCCGGGTTGACGGCGGCGAGCGCGGCCATCGCGGCCGTGCTGTCGAGCAGGGCGGCCGGGTCGGCGCCCGCGGCTGCGGCGTGCTGGTAGACGGCGGCCTGTGTCGCGGCGCGGGCGGTCGCGGCCTGCCCGTCGGTGACGACCTGCTGTGCCCACTGCGGGAGTCGGCTGATGTCGCCCGGGACGTCCGGGACGGGCGGCGCTACGGGCACGACAGGGGCGGCCGGGGCCTGGGGCTGCTGCTGTCCCTGCTGGGCCTGTACGCGCCAACTGGCGGCCTCGGCGCGGGTGTCCGTGATGAGCTTCTGTGCCCACGGCGGCAGGCTGTCGACGGTCTGCGGCTCACCCTGCGGCGCGGTCGCCGGGACGGGCGGGGCTACCGGCGGCGCGGGGGGAGCTGCCGGGACGGGCGGCGCGGTGAAGGGCGCGGGAGCGGCCGGGGCAACCAGGGCCGCCGGGGCCTGCGGGCCACTGGCGGGCGCTGCCGGAGCAGCCGGGGCGGCGGGAGCGGCGGGGGTAGACATGACGCGGCCTCCTGGACCTTGTCGGGGTGGCGGGCGCGCGCCTGGCGGCCCGTTTCTGGGCATGTAAAAAGGCCCGTCCGCGCCTGGCGGTCGGGCCCCGTGAGGTGGTGTCGAGATTGACCTAGCCATGATCAACACGCTGTGCGATCATCTGCCGGTGCCTGGTCACTGGACTGGTTCGGTCCTCTTCGCCCTTCTCGCTGTCTGCGCCTTCGCGTTGGCCGTCCGCGATGCCGTCCATCGTCAATGGACCCCCGCGGTACGGGACGCCTCAGGCGCGCTGGGCTTCGCGTGTATTAGCGCCAGTAACGAGGGCTACGCCATCGCAGCCGGTGGATACGGGGCGGCGTTTTTCTTCACAATTTCGATGGCCGCCAGCCTGTTCATCCAGCGTGCGAACCGCAAGAAGCAGACAGCGGCGTAGGCTCCTCGACCGGCCCCTACGGGGCTGCTGCTGGGTAGTGCTAGCTGGTGGCGCTCGGCCTCGGCGCGGTCGAGGCATAACCCTTGATCCACGCCGTGCGGAGCAGCGACGACGCGGGGTACGGGCACACGGTGGCGCGCTGGCCAGTCCTGCCGGCCTCCGCCCCCTGCTCGATCGCGTGCGCGATGTCGACGCGCGTACCCATGGCGTCACCTCTTGTTCTGCTGGTCGGCCTCGTTCTTCCGGGCCCCGGCCGCCCAACGCTGCTCGCGTCCGGTGACCTGCTCGATGAACTCGGCCTGCGTGAGGCGGCCGTGAGTCTGCCACCACGCCTTGAGTTCATCGGACGCGCGGGCGTAAGCGATGCGCGCGGGACCGGAGAACAGGCTAGCCGGGTCGATGCCCTGGGCGTCGGCCCTTCGGTTGAGCAGGTAGCCGCGGCATGCGTCCTCGGCCGCGAGGTACTGACGCCACACGTACTCGTCGTACAGGGCGCGTGCCTCGCGGCGGGTGATGACGCGGGCCTCGCCCTCCTCGACGGCCCGGGCGGCCTGGGCGGTCTCGGCCGCGAACGCCTCGTCCGTGGCCAGGGCGCCCCACCCGTCCGGGTCCGGGGCCGGGTCCATCGCGTCGGCCAGCTGGTCGCGGTCGGCGAGCAGGTCGTCCGCGGCGTTGCCGGTGTCGGCCGGCGCGACGAGCTGCGTCGGGTACCGGCGGTCAAGCTCGTCGAGGACGCGCGTCTGATCGTGAGTGTCCGATGCGCTGGAGCGCAGCGCGGCGGCGAGCTGGTCGTCCGACATCTCTCGCACGGTCGCGGCGTCGCCTGCGCGGACGCGGGCGGCCTGCAAGTCGATGTCCGACGGGCGCGGCGCGGTCGAGGGGAGGTTCGAGGCGCCGGGCTGCTCGCGCTGCCGGAGGCGACGCAAGTCGGGGTGCTCGGCCAGGTGGTCGCGCATCATGCCCTGCCACTGGCGAACCTTCGCCCCGGCGGCGCGGCGCGCTTCGGGGGTGACGGCGGCGGCCTGCTTGTTCTTCCATCGGCGGATGCCGCGTTCGATCTCCCGTTGCCGCTGCCCGGCCTCGTACCCGTCGGGGTCGTGGCGGGCGTTGCCGACGGGCGTGATCCCCGGGGTGTAGGCGCTGACGGAGTGGCGGCAGTTGGGGTGTTGCAGTCCAGCGCGGCGCGCCTCGTCGAGCGTCCCGGCGACGCGGACACGCACCATGCGGCCGTCGTCGGTGGCGTGCTCGACCTCGACGACGCGGGGGCCGTCCGGGCCGGTGAGGGCGAGGACGTGCCGCTCCCACGGTCGGCAGAGCGGACACTCGCGCGGGGAGTCGGACACGATGACGAGGTCAACACCCGCGGCCGACAGGGTCGTCATGTGCGCTTCGGTGGCGGCGCGGGCGACGGACGTACGGACGGCCATCTCGGCGTATGACGTCATGGACCATCGGCGGCCGGCGCGGTCCCGGAACGAGGTGATACCGCGGTTGGCGAACCGGGCCATCGCGTCTTGCGTGGCCTGGCGGCGCGTCGCGGTACCGGTGAGGGGTTGGCTGGTGACCTCGGCAACGACCTGGCGGTAGCCGTCAAGGACGGCCCGCAAGATGCCGCGGTGCGTGTCCGTGACAAGGGTGATCGCCTCGGCGGCCAGACGGTCGACGGCCCGCAGTCCCGGGACCTGGTCGACGACGCGGCGGCGCTCCTCGCCGAAGATCCCGCCCAACTCTTCGAGGGCGGACGTGCGGCCGGAGTTGTACGCCTCGGCGATGACGTCGCGTACCTCGGTCGACGTCGCCCCGGCGAGCTGGTCGAGCAGGTCGCCTGCGGCCCGCCGTAGCGGCTGGATCGCGGCGAGCTTGGCCGCGGCCCACCCGGGCGCCTCCATGCCCTGTGCGAGTTGCCGGGCGATGATGCCGAGGAGTCGGGCCTCGGCGTTGGCGTACTGGTCGGCGGTCTGCGCGGCCAGGTACTCGACCTGGTCGGGGGACACCGGCACGGTACCTCCCCTAGAACTTTGGGCGGCCCCGTGATCTCTGGGTCAGTCAGCCTCTAACCTGAGTTGCCTTGAGGGAGGGACAACATGGCGAGTGGGCCGACGGAGTCAGAGAACCCGAGGCAGAACGTGGGCAGGAGGACCACCGACGGCGATCGGAAGTGGTCCGCTGAGTACGTGTCAGCGTTCACGGCCCAGCCGCGCATCACCGGTCCCATCGCTCATCGCGGAGCGGTGGAGAGAAACGTCACCGTTCGCGTTGATGCGGCGCTTGGCCGTCGGCTCATCACCATTGAAGTGAGTGCCAGTGATCGTGTGCTCACGAGGTCGGATATCTCGTTCTTTCAAGCTCTCCGCGATGACGACGCGCCATATCACGATGTGCGACTTCCTGACGGCGAAACACTGCGGGTGTCCTATGCGGCCGGTCATGCAATCGGTGAATTCGTCCGCCAAATTCAACATGCTGAGTATGGGGAGTTGGGCGCCCCATCATTCCGCGCGCTCCGGGACCTGCTGTACAGCGATGAGACACGAGTGCCTATGTTCAATTCACCGCCGTCTGATTGGCTTCCCCTAAGGACGGTCCTTGAACAGGCATCGGCTATCGGGGTTGGCGTCACGTTCGGTGGACCTCAAGGCGTCGTAGCCATGGTCGGTGCCTATGTCGGCGGGATCTTCTTGGTAAAGTTCTTCACGCCGATTGTTGCTGCAGCCGGAGACGCTACGGCTGCGGCAGTGAACGCGAAGATTCGAACTGCTTTCGGACTCGAAGCGCAAACGGCCGTGCCGGTACAACCTGACCCGACCGGCGATTCCGCCACCCTACCCGCATCGTCTGAAGGTGCGGAAGGAGAGGCGCCAGGGCAACCTGGCGGCGGGGGATCCCAACAGTAGGGCATGCGGCGTCACGTCACGCGGGCTGTGCGCGCATGCAGGAAGTGGGCCGCACATTAAGCGGCCCCTTTCTTTCTATCTGGAAGCTTTAAGGGGGGCTGGGCGTGGCGCTAGAAGTCGGTCGGCCTCCAAGACGCTCAAGCCTGGGAGCAGCTAGGGTATGTCAGAAGAAAAGGCCGTTGTGCTCGCCGCGCTCATTGGCGCCGCCGCAGCTATCTTGGTTGGAGGGTTGGCATTCGCGGCGGCAGTCCGCCAAGTTACCAAGAGCGCCGAGATTCAACGCGATCAAGCGTTTTGGCAGGCGCAGCGTGACAGCTATACCCAGTTCATCACTGCTGCACATGAGTGTGTACGCATGCTTCGTCATTTCGAAAGTATTTCCGAGGTCGAGTGGGAGGAGATAGCGAAGTGGCATGAGAAGCTAAGTCTCTCCTATTCTGCCCTCTTGCTTGCGGTGTTGGATCCGGAGATCCGGCAGAACGCTCATACCGTGAAGAATATATTTGACCGGATGAAACGCCTCCTCGACGAGCGCCGAACTCCCGGCTACGTGCCTAGCCGAGAGGTTTTGGAAACGATTCGGCGAGAAAAGGACATGGTCGTGAATGCCATCGGTGAGCTTCGGCTTGCGATGCTGCGGGATTTGCATCGCGCAGCAGTGACGCCGCCGCGGCGGCGTCCGCCCGTACCGTCATCGCCTCGGATGTAGGCCCACTGTTGCTGTTTCTGGAGTGAGGTGCCTACGGGGTCAGGCCCGGTCCCGCCGGGTTCGACGACCTCGGCCGTGCGACGGAACTGCCCCACGCAGCCGCCTAGTTGCCGGGGCATTGGTGCCGTGATCAAGGCCTGACCCGCTGGTTTGTAGTCGAGCCCGTGCGTTGTGTTACTTTCATGTCGCTGCAGAGCCGATGTCCGACACGGCAGTGCAGTCGGTGGCCGAGAGCAACGGTCACAACCCGCCACCCTGGCCGCCGGTCCGCCAGTGGGCGAAAGGAAAGACACGAAAGGAAGGCCATTCCCGTTCTGGGATGGCCAGCCGGTCCCTGTCTGGGACGGCGTGTGGGTACACGGTGCCCGCCTGTTTCGAGCCCAGCCACGACCGGGGCAAGGACTCGACCAACTCCTCTGGAGGCTCGCGTCAGTGACGCGGCGAACGAGAAGTCAACGTCATTTGCAATCTGCAAGTGGCTGGTCGAGACCTTCGTACGATTCCGTCGATGTGCTCACCGCGCCAGCCGCTTGCCTTCACGGAAGGAAGCGCAGTTGAGCGCGAACAGGAAGAAGCTCATCGCTCTCAGCATCGTGGTTCTGGTCGGCCTATGCGCTGGCCTCGGCACGTGGCTGGCGTTCCTCAGCACCGGCACGTCCGGGTCAGACAGTGCGAAGCTTGGCGGTGCCGTCCTGCTTGGTGTCGTGGCCACAGGAATTGCCGCCGTTGCCCTCTTCGGCTTCAAGGACGATGGTCTGACACCCCAGCAGCAGGGTGTGATCGCGGGCGACGGCCGTGTGATCAGGCAGTGACGTGGTTATCGGCGGCAGCCCTCACAACGGGAATGTACCGACAGGGTCGGGGGCTGCCACGCCGGTCTCTCGTAGGATCGCGGCGACCTCGGACCGTAGGGCGGTGTCGTCCCACTCGGGGTGGAGGACCTTCACCTTTGTTGCGGTCGATACGGCGCCGGCACGGTTCAACAGGTCGAGGGTTGTCGCCCTCGCCTGCTCCGACTCGACAACACCGGAACCGAACTCGACCGTCGGCCGCTCCGGCGTGTACCGCTGGCCGAACTGGACGACGTCGACCTGTTGCATGACGTACGTCATGCCTGCGACCTCGTACCGCCAGTACCCGGCCTTCTTCTTCCGGGTCATGTCGGAGCGCTGGTCGCGGGCGTCGACCTCGGTCGCGGTCTGCGCGGCCCCGTCGTCGGCCAGGCCGAACGAGGTCGCGGAGTAGCCGGCGGTCTGCGCGGCCTGCCGGATGGTGGCCTCCGCGGTGGCGCGGTGCTCGTCCACGCGGATGAGGAACTGCGACAGGGTGATCCCGCCTTCGGCGTTGGGCGGCATCTTCAGCGTCTGCCAGACCTCGCGGTCCTCGTCGAACGCTGCACCTATACCGGGGCCCTGGTCGCGGAGGTAGCCGTCCGGGACGATCAGGCGGGCGCGGGCGAGGCGGATATCCCGCATCCATGACGTCCATGTCTCGTCGAGCGCGTCGAACAGGTCGCGGATGCTGTCGTAGTCGGACCGGCCGATCGGCGAGCCGCGGTGCAGCCGGTTGGGCAGCATGTTCGGGACGTACGCGGCCGTGAGGTCGGTAATCCCGGTGAGGATGCTGTCGCCGTCGCCGTCCGGGGAGAGGGCGGCGACAAGCGGCGCGGTCTCCGGGTGTTCCGTTAGCGGCACCCGCCGGCCGATGTTGTCGGCGGTGCCCTCGTACAGGGCCTCGACGATGCGGCCGGACTCGTGACGCTCGATGTGCCGCCACGTCTGCGCGGGTGTGCTGCCCGACAGCTCTCGCCAGAACGACACGGCGCGGAGCAGGCCGAACGCGAACTCGGGCACGGCCTGATCGGGCTGCATCGCGGTGAGCAGGGGCCGTTGCGCGAGGGTCTTGTCCCACGTGACGCGGAGGAACACGCCCGACAGGGCGGCGGCCTCCTCGGCGGCCTGCAACAGGGTCTGCTGTACGCGGCCCTCGTCGAGCAGGGTCTCCAGCCGGGCGCGGGTCGTGGCGTCGGCGACGGTGATCGCGGGCATGTCCGCGAACAGAAGATCGGCAGACGTCTGCGCGATGTCCCCGGCCAGGGGGATGTGGAGCCGTCGGTCCCGGCGGCCCGGGGTGTGCGCATGGCGGCGTCCCCACAGGCCGCGGCGGCGCTCGGCGCGGTGCTCCTCGTGGTGCCCGTACACGCGGGCCAGGCGGCGGCGGTCGCCGGAGTACCAAGCGTCGTTCACGCGCATGTCTGCGTAGATCGGAGACCACTGCGGGGGCGGCCAGGCGGCGCCGTTGGAGGGCAGGGCCATCACGCACGCTCCCTGTCGGTGATCAGGGCCGCGAGGTGGAGCCAGGACGTCGCGAGATCGTCGAGGCGTTCCATGAGCGGCAGGTTCGTCAGTTCCAACTCGGCCTGTTCGAGCAGGCGCGCGGCGTTGGCGATGGCCTGGGTTGCGTCCATCGGGCGGGCCTCCTCATCAGGTGGCGTCGGTGTAGGGGATGCGGACGGTCATGGTGAGCGGCTGCTCGTCGCGGAGGACGTGCCGGCCTTCCCGGTCGCGCAGTAGCAGGGTCACGGTCGCGGCCTCGCCGACGGTGAGCCGCACCTCGGCGACGAGGGACGGCGGCAGGCCGAGGGCGCGCAGCACACTGCGGCCCTGCTCGGTGGTGATGGCGGCCGGGATGCTGGTCATGGGGTGGTTCCTTACGCGGCGAGGGCGAGCAGGTGCCGCCACTCCTGGGCGGTGCTGTGTACGGCGTAGCGCAGTGCGTCGACGGAGTGATCCGCGACCTTGACGGGCTTGTCCTGCCCGGCCGCGGCGGCCTTCTCGTCCCACACGTAGCTGGGCAGCTCGTCGAGCAGGCCGCGGCACGATCGGTGGATGCGGAGCAGGCCCGCGGCGAGCAGCGACGCGACGGAGCGGATGCCATCGACGACGTCGTTCGTCGCCTTGGCCAGGTTGGGAAACCCGTCCTCGTACGCCTGCGTGATGAAGCTCGCGGCCGAGGGGTCGACGAACGACCACTCGGGGACGACTCCGGCCGGCGCCCCGGCGGGCGCGTTCGGGTGCCGCCACTCGGCGAGCCACTTGCGTATGGCGGCGCTGTACTGGGCGTCGGTCATCTGCCGTTGCGCCTTGCGGCTGTCGTGCCGCCACTCGGCGCACGCGTACATGCGGCCGTCGACGCCCTCGCCGAGCAGGATCACGGACGTCGCGTTGACGGTGCCGTAGTCCATCCCGAGCCAGTAGCGGCGTATCTCCGGCAGGGTGTCGACGACGTGTGTCGCCTCGTCGTACGCCTCGTAGATGGCGCCTTCGGCCATCACCCACAGGCCGAGGACGTTGCGCTTGTAGAACAGGCCGCGGTAACTGGCCTTGGTCCGGGCCTTGTACGACTCCGAGAGACCCGGGTTGTCGTCCATCACGAAGTGCCACGACCGGAGCCGCGTCTCGCGGGGGCGGAGTAGGTACTCCTGTTTCGCCCAGTGCTGCGGGTTGTCGGGGTTGGTCGTCCCGAAGATGGCGCTGCCCTCGATCGAGCAGCGCGCGTTGAGCTGGTCGTAAAAGCTCTTGGGGAGCGTGGTCAACTCGTCGACGTACGCCCCGGCGCACGTGAGGCCGCGGACCTTCGGTTCGGCCTGGGCGTCGTTGGCGCCGAGGGTGTGCACGGTGCGGCCGAGGACGTTCGCCGTCGGCGCGCCGTTGGTGTAGTGGATATCGCGCGTGAGGCTGCCGAAGATCGTCGGGTCCGTGAGCGGGCCGAACACGTTGCGGGCGAGGCTGTCGCGGGTCCGGCCGACCATGACCAGTTCGCCGCCCTCGGGGCGGTCGGCGACGAAGTCGAGCCACCGGAGCAGGGACGCGATGGTCTTGCCGCTCCGGACGCTGCCCTCCCAGATGTTCTGGAACGCTCGGGCCTCGACGATGCTGTCTACCTGCTTCGGCGACAGGGCGAGGCCGCTACGCATCGCCGTCGTCCTCTGCGGCCTGGTCGTCGGTGACGAACTCGGCCGGCGGCCCGCCGTGGCGCTCCGCGTAGTCGCGGGCGAGGCCCGCCATCAGGTCGCCGATGACGCTGCGGGACTCGGCGGCCCCGTCGTCCTTCGGCGGCACAAGCTTGAGGGAGCGGTCTACGGCCGTCGCGATCGTCGACATGATCGCCCGGCGGTCGCCCGGGATGGGCAGGTCGGCGGTCTTCTCGGCGTACTTGTGATCCTTGCCGCCCCACTCCCAGTAGAGCGTGGGTGCTTCGAGGCGGTCGGCCTCGCGCTCGGCGATGTCCTGGAGTCGTTCGGCGAACGCTGCGCGGCGCTGGGCAAGGTCGGCTTTGCGGACGGCGGTCGCGGCGGCGACCTCGGCGGCGCGGTCGAACGAGAGACCCAACTCGGCGGCGATCTTCGACACGGTCGAGGGGCTGCGCTTGATGGCGCGGGCGATGTCGTTGCGGGACTTCCCGGCGGCGTGCATGCGCTTGACGGCGGCGCGGTCCTTGGCGTCGATGGGGCGTGCCACGGTGGCTCACCTCCTCGCGCGGGCCGGGCATGCGAAACGCCCCGACGGTGCCGGAGCGGTCGGGGCGTTCGGTCTACTTGCGGCGGTGTGTGGGCACGCCGGAGACGCCCCCCATGATGCGGGGGACGGCCCTTAAGTGCAACTGAAAGGTTGCGGGTCTGTTGGGGCTACCGACTCGCGCGGTAGACGGCGGCCTCGTTGGCTCCCTGCTCTCCTGCCCATACGAGGATCCGAGCGGGGTAGTCGCGCGCTCCGGTGTGCGCGAGGTACGCCGCGGCGGCGGCCTCGACCCATGACGGCGGCATGTCGTCTTCGCCTTCCTCCCATGGCTGCCATCCGGGGCCGGGCGGGCCGTCGAGGACGTCGATCCGCCACACGTAGCGGGCGCGGGGCCCGCTCGTCTCTTCCATGCTGCTCCTCTGGTGTGGGCCCTGTGGGACGGGCCTGTCCATCATGGCGCGGGCGTCGGACAGGCGTCGGACGGCCGCGGGGACGGGCCCGGCACGGCCGTCCGATGGGCGCGCGACCGGATCGGCGTCCGGTCGCACGGGTCACCTCGTCGAGGCGGCGTCCTAGCCTCTGACCTGCGGGTGTGACGTGTCGGATGCGGTTAGCGCGGTGATCGGGGGGCGTCCGTCGCGGTGGTAGCGGACGCCGAGGATGCGGGGTGCGGTGCCGTCTGGGACGTCGTCGTAGTCCCATGCGGTGCGGTAGGCGTCGGCCAGGTGTCTGACAGCGAGGCGGATCGCGTCGGATGCAGTGCCGCCGGGTCGCATGAGGACGGCGAGGTCGTCGTACACGCCCTCGTCGAGGACGCGGACGGACACGTTACGTCCGACGGCGGGCGGCGTAGGGTTGCCGGTGGTCATGGCTGGTTGCTCCAGTCGTGGTCGGGTTGGGCCCGTCCGGCGGTGAGGTCGCCGTGACGGGCCTCCGACGTTTTCAGGCGAGGGCGAACAGGGCGCCTTGTTCGGCGTCACGGGTGAGGGCGAACAAGGCGGCGAGCAGGGTGCTTGATTGCCGGGTGCTAGCGATGTTGTTGATCCGGGCGCGACGTAGAGTCGGCGCATGTCTTCGGGGTTGGGGCAGGCGGGGGTAAATGCGTGGTACGGGCCGGCGACACCGTGGGTGCGGCGGGTGCGGTCCTACCGGCTGAACAGGCGCGGCCGGCTGGTGTTGCGGCGATGGCTGCGGGTGGTCTTGTTGCGCGTGTTCGCCCTCTGCGCGGTCGCCGGGGCGGTGGGCGTGCTGTCCGCCGGTCCGGAGGAGAGGCTGTTCGTTGCCGTAGTGCCGTTGGCCTGTGCGGCGTTCTGGTGGCGCTGTTCCTTGATACGTATCGTGCTGCGTCCGGGGGAGATCGTCCGCTACTACGTCTTCCGCCATGTGGTCATTCCGGTGGGCGCTGTGCGTCGTCTGCACCGCGGCGCCTGGCGCGGTGGGCTGGTCCTGGAGACGCATGCGGGCGAGGAGATCGACTTCCTTTGGTTCGACGGGTCGCTGTGGGATTTGCTGTATGACTTCTCGGCGGTGTGCGTGGACGCGATGTGGGCGCATGTGCGCCGGCCCCGAAGCCAGGAACGCGCATCGGCCTCTGTGGCGCTAATCCGCCGCTTCACCTGGACCCCGGTGGGAGACTTGCTCGCTCTGTCTGCCGTGGCATGCCTGGTCGCCGGCGTGATCGCCCAGCTCTAAGGGGGCTTAGGTGGGCAGGGTTCCGGCGGTAGCGAGCGGACGGGAAATCCACAGATGCCTCCGGCGTACTCGCGGACGTAGTGGACTGTTCTGCGGCGGTCGTTGGTGGCGGCTTGGTAGAGGTCCATCTCTGTTCCATGGGGTCTAGCCGGTTAACTGTCCTGCAAGACAGAAAGTATCGCATATTTGCCACACGTGAAAGCTGTGGGGCGGGGTGAACCACACCACACGGCGCACCCTGCCCCTGTCCGGCCCTACTTGCCCGGCTGCTGACCAGCGTCTATCGCTGCCCACAGGTCGACGAGGTCCGCCCCTGCCCACGCCCGGCGCCCCCGGTCGTCGAGGAGAACAGGCGCCCCGCACTCCTGTCCGGTCGGACAGGTAATGACGGCCTCCGTCGCTCGGCCGGGCTCCGTCCTCGCTGTGAGGCGCGCCCCGCACCACGGGCACGCCCGGTTCAACCGGGTCGTACGTCCGTCACGGATGAGTGCCCGGGTGATCCCGCGGGCGCAGTCCCGTGCGATGCCGGCGGCGTCGGTGAGCAGCCGATCGGGGAGCAGGCCGAACAGGTCCCCGTCGGACTTGCCGGTTACGCGGGCGGCGAGCCATCGGGCGGCGAACGGCACGCCACGGGCCCGGCTGCCCGGCGACGTCGGCGCGGCGTAGTGCCACCTGGCGGGGTCGGTGGCGTCGGCCGGGTGCGTGATCCACACGGTGTCGCGGCTGACGGCCGGGACGGGAACGGACCGGATCGACCGCTGCACCGTGGCGGCGACGCGGTCGGCGAGGTCGGCGAGCCGGCGCTCCGTCGACACGGCCGCGTCGAGGGCGTCGAGGTTGAGCGGCGCCGGGTGCTCCCGGATGACCAGGGGTGCGCGGTTGTCCGGGTGCGGCCGGGCGCGTTCGCCGTCGGCCGGGTGTTGGTCGAGGAATCCGCGGGACTCGCGCGGGGGCCACTCCGCGGCTGGCGCGCGGTCGATGGCGTCGACGAGGTCGGGCCACTGCTCGGCGATGGCGTGGAAGTTGGCGTACGCGTTCGTGACGGTCGAGGTGACGCGGAATACCTCGTCGAGGATCACGCCGGCGGGAGGGGTGCCGTTCATCGGGCGAGCATGTCGATCAGGCGGGCTGCGAGGCTGATGAACGAACTCGCGGCGATGGTGGCGAGCCACCAGACGGGGACGTTGACGGTGCTGTTCATGTGGCGGGCCTCTCCTCGGTCTGCTGGCGGGTGATACGGGCGGCGCGGGTTGCCCGGCGCTGGGCGAGGTAGCGCATGCGGCGCACCTCGCGGCGGTCGAGGCCGCCCCAGATGCCGTCTCGGATGTCGTTGTCCTCGGCGAACTGGTCGCACTCGACGGCGACGGGGCACGCCCGGCAGATGACGAGGGCGGACCGGCGGCGGGCGTATTCGGTGGGATGGGCGAACCACAGATCGGGGTCGTCGTGGCCGCGGCATGCGGCCTGCTGGCGCCAGTCCCTCATGCGGCACTCGTGGCGTCGCGGTCGGCCTCGACCTCGCGGATAGCGTCCTCGGCCGCGGCGAGCTGCTGTTGGAGCGCGCGCGTCAACGACTGGGCCCCGGCGGTCGAGCGGCGCAGAGCCTCGGCGTGGGCTATCTCGGCTTCGACCTGGGCGCGGAGCTGGGCGGCTTCGGCGGTCGTGAGGCTGAGTCGGCCGGCGGCGGCGCGGTCGACGCGGGCGAGCAGGTTGCGGATGGTCTGGCGGCGGTCGTCGCGCTGCTCGGTCGCGATGCGGCGGCGCTCTCGGCGGCCGGTCACTTGGCGGTCTCCTCGGCCTCGTCGGCGGCGCGGGACTCGACGTCGTACCGGGCGGCGTCGGCGATCTGCTGCAAGCGGACGATCAGCTCGGGCAGCTCGTCGACGGGCACGCCGCTGCCGTTGCGGTCGGTCCGGAAGTAGAGGGCGGCGCCCTGGCCGGGGATCTCGCCGACGGCGATGAGCAGCCGGTCGCCGTCGACGTCGGCGCGGTGGTACTTCGGGAGGCCGCGGTCGTCGACGCGGTACGTGTCGGGCTCGTCGTCCTGGTCCTCGTCGTCGGGGTCGACGTACTCGGCGGGGATCCGGGCGTCGGCCTCGTCGAGGGCGTCGGCGTACTGGCGGACGCGGCCGGCGGCTTCGGCGAGGGCTTCGCGGGCGTTGTCGTTGCCGTACTCCTCGGCGGTGTCGTCGACGAGGGCCGCGGCGTGGCGGTACGCCTCGGCGACGACGGAGGCGCCGGAACCTACCTCGACGCCGGTGATGCCGTCGCGGTCGTCGAGGGCGCCCTCGATCCATCCGGTGGCCTGCCCGGCGAGGTCGTCGGCGTCGGCGTAGGCGGACTGGTCGTCGTGGACGTGGACGAGGACGGCGAGGGGGAGGGCGTTCACTGCTGGCGCTCCTGGTCGTGGTCGTCGTCGAGCGGGGGGAGCTGGGGCTCGCGGAACAGGTGGTCGCGGCGCCACTCGGGGGGCGGCGCGGTGATGTTGCTCATGGGCGTTCCTGGTGGGGCGGGCAGCACTGGGGGTCGTCACACCGGCTGCCGCCCGCCGTCATGACGACGGCGAGCAGCAGCGCGGCGAGCAGGGCGGCGATGGTCACTTGAGGGCGGCGGCGAACGAGGCGTTCACGTCGAGGGCGGTCGCGTGCTCGTCGAGCAGGCGGCGGGCGGAACCAAGTCCCGTGAGCAGGCCGCGGGTCGAGCGGGTCACGCCGAATCGGGAGCGCTGGCCGTCGTAGCGGTCGGCGACCTGGCGGGCGAGTTCCCGCGCGTGCTGGGCGAGGATCACGTACGCGACGGCGAGGGCGGTGTCCGGCGTGCCGTAGTCGCCGGAGAGCAGGACGTCGCGGAGCGTCGACAGGGCGGGGGAGTGCTGGCCGCTGTTGAAGTCGAGGGCCTGGCGGGCCTTGCTGACGGCGTCGGCGACAGTGCGCGGCTCCTCGGCCGGTGCGGGCTGCGGCTCCGGCTGCTCCTCGACGGCCTCGGCGTCTGCGGCCGGTGTGCCGTGCTCGGGGCACGGGAGTCCGGTCATGAGGGTGAACGCGCATGCGCCGGGCTCCGGGGTCTTCCCGGCGAGGCGGCCGAGGACGTCGAGCAGGGTCTCCCCGCCGTCGGCGCGGTGCTGCTCGGCCTTGCGGATGCCCTCGGTTGCGCCCTCGGCGGCGGGCGCTCCGGCGGCGCGGAGCGCGGACAGGATCGGCGAGGGGGACCACTGGCGGGCGACCTCGCGGAGGACGAGCGCGGCGTCCGACTTGGCCAGGCCGCGGGCTCCGGCCTCGACCTCAACCGTTCCGGGCTTGTCGCCGGGGCTGATCAGGACGTAGGCCAGGGCGTCGCGGCCGTCGACGACGGCCAGGCGGTCGCCGTCCTCGGCGGGCTGTTCGGTGCCGATGCTGTCGGCGACGTGGGCGAGGAGGTCGTCCAGTCCCGCGGGGCGGTGGTCGTCGGGGCGGTCGGGCGTGGCAATGGCGGTCTTCGTCATGGGGTGTGCTCCTGGTCTCGGTGAGGTCGAGGGGGCGGGGCTACTTGAGGCCTGCGCGTCGGCCGGCCTCGGTGTGGGCGGCGCGGCATCCGTCGCACGCGGTCTCGCCGCGGTTGAGGTGCTGCCGGTATCCGGCGTTGCTGCCGCACTTCGGGCCGCGGGTGGGCGGGAGCTTGGCGGGGCGCTGCGCGGGGGCGCGGTAGGTGCCGACGTCGCGGATCGCCTGGACGTCGGCGAGGGCCTGCGCGTACAGCTCGGGGGCGACGGGGGTCGTCACGGGGCGGTCCTCGGCGGGTGGTGGTGGGCAGCGGTTCGGGCGCGGTGCACGTTGGCGGTGCGGTATCGGGTGCCGCCGTGGCTGGTGCACAGGGCGCCTGCGGCTGCTCCGCAGTCGCCGCACGGGACGGCGAGGGCGGGCAGCTCGTAGGCGGGCGCGACTGTGGGCGCGGGGCGGGCGGGCGTCGTCATCCGACGTACCGGGCGTAGACGTGGAACTCCGGCTTGGCGCCCTTGGCCTGGATGGTTCGGGCGGCGGCCTCGAACGATCCGGCCGGTTCGTACGCGGTGAAGTGGGCGGTCTTGATGCGCTGCGCGAGGCTGTAGGCGGCGGCCGGCGTCTTCGCGCTCGTCACCTTCCCCCACTCGGTGGGGCGCGCTTCGAGCCGCGTTGCTATGTCGGCGTGGTCGAGGATCGGGCGCGGGCCGCGGGCGGCGCCGCCGGGCAGGGTGTCGATGAACGTGATCTCGGGCATGGTCGGGTGCTCCTGTGGTGTCGGTACGTGCGCGCGGGGCGAGGGGCGACCGGTCGGGCGGTCAGTAGCCGGGGCCGGTGTTCCATCCGTCGTTCTGCTGGCTGCTCCACTGCTGGGCCTGCTGCTGGGCCTGCTGGGCGCCCTCGCGTCCGGCCTTGGTGATGTGGGCGGTCGCGCGCTGGAGGGAGGCGGCGACGTCGTCGGCCTCGACCTCGTAGACGGTCCGCTTGATGCCCTCGCGGTCGTCGTAGCTGCGCTGGGTGAGGCGGCCGGTCACGATGACGCGGGCGCCGCGCTGGAGGGATTCCGTGACGTTCTCGGCGAGCTTGCGCCAACACGACACGGTCAGGAACAGGCTCTCGCCGTCCTTCCATTCGTTGGCCTGCTTGTCGAACGTGCGGGGGGTGCTGGCGACGCGGAACTTCGCGACGGCGTGTCCGGCGGGGGTGAATCGCAACTCGGGGTCGTCGACGAGGTTCCCGGCGAGGGTGAGTGTGGTCTCTCCGGCCATGGTTAGGCGGCCTGCCTTTCGGTGGTGTGGGTGGCGCGGGCGGCGCGCTGGCGGGCGTCGGCGCATGCGCGGCATGTGCGGTAGGGGCGGCCGCTCGATCGGCGGGTGTCGATGCGGACGTTCGCCGGGTCTGTGAGGTCGTGGCCGGAGTCGCATCGCGTCTTGGCGGCGTTGCGGGCGGCCGGCGCGGTGCCGCGGAGGGTGTTGGTGCGGGCGGTGACCACTTCGAGGTGGTCGGGGTTGACGCAGTTGCGGCGGCGGCATCGGTGGTCGAGGACGGCGCGCTGTTCGATGCCGTCGCCGTCGTCGGCGGTGGCCGGTATGGGGCCGTGCTGTTGCTCGTAGGCGAAGCGGTGGGCGAGGTAGGTGCGGCCGTCGCCCCGGAACCATCCGTAGAACTCGCCGTGTTCGCCTGCTCCGGCGGGTTTGTGGGGGGCTGCGGTCCAGAGGGCGCAGCGTCCGGGGGCGCCCTTGTAGAGCGACCACGGGCCGTCGGTGTCGACCTTGTCGGCGAACCGTTCGGCGGCTGCTCGGGCGGGGGGCATGGGCGCGGTTCTCCTCGGTGGTGCTGAGCCGCGGGGCTCGCCGTTCGGTCTGCCTCGCGAGGCTTTATGTCTCGCGAGGCAGAAAGCTAACACGGGGATTCGCGCCCTGACCAGGTCTTTTCACTCTTGGTAACTGGACCTGCGAGGGTCTACGCAGGTGTCTGCGGGCCGCTCTCGGGGTCGGTCGGGGCGATGGTCCATCCGGACCGTTCGAGGGCCCTCACGACGCGCTGGGCCACGTTCCCAGGCCTGCTCAGTAGCTCGGCGATGTACGCCTCTTCGAGTTCGGCGCGGATGACGGCGACGGCGGCGGCCGGGGCGCTCATCGGTCGTATCCGTTCTGGGCGGACGCGAGGTCGAGGCGTGACGGGTGGGGTGCGGCGCGGTGTCGAGCGCGCTTGCGGCCTGCTCGGCACGGCTCGTTCACGCGGGCCTGGCACGGGGCGTACGGGCACGGCACGTTGAGCGGGTCAGGGAGTCCGCCGTCCGCAAGGGCTTCGCGCTGAGCGCGGCGCTGCCGGTACGGGCCGAGAGCTTCGGCGACGTGGTCGGGCATGCGGGCGACGAACGCAGCGACGGCGGGGGCCGGGCCGCCCGTGAGGGCGAGAGTGCCCGGGGCGGCGCCGACGGCCTGGCGGACGGTCTGCGAGGCGATCCGGCCGTCCGCGATGGCGGCGTTCATGGCGCGCTTGCGGGCGAGGTACTGGCCGGGCGTCTCGTCGGGGCGGCCCTCGTCGAACACGTTCGCTTCGGCGATGCGGGCGGCGCGGATCTTCGTGCGCTGCTGGATCACGTGCGCGGGGGTGATCCACCGGTCGGTGTCGGCGTAGTGGCGGGCGACGGCGTCGCGGGCGTCCTGGTCGAACGGGACGGCGTGAAGTGCGGCGCCCCACGCGAGGGCGTCGGCCTCGCCGATGGTGCGGCGGTCGAAAGCGGCGGCGAGCGTCAGCAGCTCGGCGGCGTCGGCGGGGTTCACTGGGCCTCCTGGGCGCGGAGGCGGGCTGCCAGGGCGAGGCCTTCGGCTACCCGCTGATCGGTGGTCGAGGGGCGGGCGGCGAGGGGGACGACGTTCCCGCCGGCCGGGCGGCTGGCCTGGAGCCGCAAGGTGTCGTACTTGGCGCGGAGCTTCGGCAGGCTGAGGATGTTCGCCCGCCAGAACTCGGAGTCCTGGCACCACTTGATCGCGGTGTGTACCTGCTCCTCGGTGCGGCCGTCGCGGTCGAGCATGAGGCGGGCGGCGGTGCGCCAGGCCTTCGTGATCGTCGGTCGCTGGCTGCCGTTGCGCTCGATGCGGTCGGCGAGGTGATGACACAGGCGCTCGACGTCGTCGCGATCGGTCGCCGGGTCGGACGGTCGCGGAGCGATCTCCGACGTAGGTAGTTCTCCCTGTTCCTTGCTCCCTGTTCCCTGTTCCCTGTTCCTTTCCTGGGGTGAGTCCTCAGTGAGTCGTGCGTGAGTCCTCGGCTCGTCCTCATCCCTGCTGGTCAGGGGCTCGGTCGGGGCAGAATCAGCCTGGTCGGGGGCCGGGACGCGGCTGCGCGTCGGGCGGTTGATCCGCTGGTGCTCACGCCACCCGTTGACGGCCATGTACCGCCGGGCGTTGACGGTGTACCGAGTGATCAGTGAGTGATCAGTGAGTGCGCAGAGGTCGGCCTCGACGTCGGCCGCGGTGCGGTCGTCGAGCGGCCAGACGGCGGCCTTGATGAGCCGGGCGTCGTCGACGCAACGGCCCTCGTCGTCGACGTGCGTCCACAGACCGATGAACGTGAGGCGCTGCTCCGGAGAGAGGTCGGCGATGGTCAGGGAGGTGAAAAACTCGGGCTTGATCGTGCGTATCCGTGCCATGGCGCGGTGGTGCTCCGTTCGGGGGCCCGCCCGGCGCGTGGCCGGGCGGGCGGTGTGACTACGGGCGGCGGTGGCGACAGCCGGGTCGGCCGGTGAGGCGGTCGGCGATCCATCCGGCGGCGAACCATCCGGCGGCGACGACGGCCAGGACGAGGACGGCGATCACTGCTCGATCACCTCGACCGGCACGTCTACGGGCGCGGCCGGCAGTTCCGGCGCGGTGCGGATGTCGAGGCGTGCGGCCTCGATCGCGTCGAGGGCGAGTTCCTGCCCGGTGAGCTGCTGTCCCTTGCTCTTGCGGGTGAACGACCACCGGAAGTAGGGGCGGCGGTTGGCGCGCATCCGGACGCCGGGGACTTGGTGGACGAGGCCCGTGTCCGGGTCGGCGTACTCGGTCGAGTTGGCAGCCGTGAGGGCGTCGAGGACGGCGGCCTCGAACTCCTCCGTCACGAACGTCTCGGTCCGGGCCGGGATGATCCGGTAGTCGAAGTGGTCGGGGTAGGTGTCGCGCACCCACTCGACGAACGCCCCGCGGTTCTCGACCTGGGCGGCGGCGCTGCCGGGCACGCGGGTCACGGTGGCGAACTTGGTCTCATCGTCGGGGAGCGTGATGTCCGACTTCGTCGAGCGGGTCGCCTCGTACTGCTGGGTGAGGGCGTGGGCGGCCTCGGTGTCGGCGACAGCGAACAGAGCCTCAGCCTCGTCGAGCTTGGCGCGCATGGCCTGTCGGCGGCGGAGGACGGCGGCGAGGTACGCGGGGTCGGGTGCCTGGGGCTTCTTGCCGACGTCGGTCACTTCGTAGCTCCGGCCTGCTCGATGCGGTCGGCGAACGTGTTGAGCTGCTGCGCGGTGGCCTGCTCGATCGGCACGCCGTACACGGCGATGAAGTCGGCATCGACGGTCGCGAGGTGGGCGCGGCTGGCCGCGATGCGGAGCCGTTCCTCGGCCTTGATGGCGTCGGCCGGGGCCTGCTCGACGACGACGGAGGGGTCAACGACTGTCGTCCCGCGCTGCGGCTGCTGGGCTTGGGCGGCGCGCTGCTTCTCGGCGGCGATGGCGTCGAGCTGGCCGAGGTAGTCGTCCGGGGCGCCAGCCGCGACAGCGGCCGCCCGTACGGCTGCGAACTGCTCGGGGCCCGGTGCCTTGCGAGCCTCGGCGAGGTAGTCGCGGCGGCCCTGCTGCTGCGGCTGCTGGGCGGGCTGCTCCCACTGGCCACCCTCGGCGCGGTCGCTGCGCCGCGGCTGCTGGCGGCGTTGCTGCTTGGCGGCCTGGCGGGCCTTGTCCTCGGCTATGTGCGCTTCGGGGACGGGGTGGTGCCGGTCGCCGTCGTCGATGCTGCGGCCGTCGACGGGGAGCATGAAGAGGGTAAAGAGCAGGTACTTAAGGGCCGCGCTCTGCGCCTTGTTGGTGGCCTTGTCGGCGAAATCGCTCGCCTCGCCGGGCACTTCGGCGATCAGGCAGTCACCCGCGGGGCCGTACACGCTGTACCGCATGAGGATGTTCGCCCGGGTCATCTTCCCGTCGCGCTGCTGCTGGTGGTGCGCGATGCGCGGCAGGATGAACAGGCCGTGCTTCCGGAAAGGTCCGGCCATCGCGCTCATCACGTCATCGATCCCGCGGAACTTGTAGTTCTGCTGGGTGTTCGTTTGGTCCTTGCCGACGGGCATCGCCTCGGCCATGACGGCGGCGATGACGGCGAAGATGCGCGGAGCGTCGGCCGGGGCGCCCTCGGGCGCGGGCACGTACTCGACGTCGACGGACGGGACGAGGCCCGGGAACGTGGGGGCGGCAGCGGTGGTCATGCGGCGTATCCGTTCGTGAGGTGCGTGGTCAGGGCCAGGTGCGCGGCGTCGCGGGCGGCGTTGGCGTAGTCGCGGCCGTAGTCGGTGGCGCGGTGGTCGGCGCGCATGTGCTCGTGGTGGTCGACCGCGTCGCCCAGGTCGCGGAGCAGGGCGTCGGTGGTGTCCCCGTCTCGGAGGTAGGTACCGACGAGGAGTGCGGCCGTGCCGACTGCGAGAGGCGAGGCGGCGACGATGTCGAGGAGGTCGGCGCGGTCGCGGCGGCCGTCGCGGTAGTCGCGGGCGATGTCGTCGAGGTCGGTCGGGTTGTGCTGCGCGTTCACGGTGGGTCCTTGGTGCGGTTGTCCGGGTGAGGTCCGGAGTGGTTCAGGCGGCGGCGCGGTGCTGGGCGCGGTGCTCGGCGCGGGCGAGGATCTGCGCGGCCTGGGGGGTGAGTCGGCCGGCGGCGCGGTCTCGGGCGAGGCGTTCGCGGGCGGCGTCGAGGACGGCGCGGGCGTTCGCGTAGCAGGCGGCGCGGTCGCGGGTGCCGGTCACGCTGCGGCGGTGCCGTACACGTCCGCGACGGTGATGTTCACGGCGGCGGCGATGCGGGCGGCGATGGGGAAGCGGGGAGCGGTGCGGCCGGTCCACACGCGCCATGCGGTGGGGACGGACACTCCGGCGGCCTGGGCGAGCTGGTGACTGTTCTCGATCCCGGCGGCGTGGGCGGCGCGGTGGAGAGCGGTGCGGTCGTACATGGCTGTGCGTAGTCCTTTCCGATCAGATCCGCTCGGTTACAGATCTGACTGGTCAGAAAGTAGCACCGTTCTGTCTGGAGGGAAAGATAGGTTCCGTTTTCGTCCTGACCTGGCACTTTCCATCACCTTCACGACTACTTCATGAGTCGTTCACTGGAAGCGCTTATCTCTTCACAGGTGGGGCAGTTGTCCGAACTTGTCCGTAACTTGCCTGTGGGGCAAACAGCTTGCTCGCGGGATGGTTTGGTGCGGTTCAGGTTGTTTGGGTGCCTAATAGGGACTAGCGGGACGGCAGATAATTAGAAAGAATGTTCGAACGTCATCGGATGCGAGGGGGGCGGTAGAGGTGCCGCGGAGCGACCCAACATGTTCGCGGTCTGTCAAGGCCGATAGCAGGCCGCTATATTTCACCCATGACAAACAGAAAGAGCGACGCTGCTCAAGCGTTCGCAGAGTGGCTTCATACCAAGCTCACCGCCCGCGGCTACGACCTCACAGGGCCGCGCAGCGGGGGCAAAAGCCGCTTCTCCGAAGACAGCGGCCTTAGCCCGTCGACCGTCGGCCGCCTCCTGCGCGCCGAACCGGTCACCGACACCGACGTCCTCGCCCGCCTGGCCGCCGCCCTCGGCGTACCTCTCGGGGAAATCCTCGTCCGCGCCGGAGTCCTCAGCGAGGACGAACTCGGGGCCGTCCGCGCGCCCGACACCGGACCGCGCCGCATCACCCCCGAAGACGCAGCCGCCGAACTCGGCATCACCGATCCGCAGGCACGGCGACTGTTCATCAACATGACAGAGACGCTGCAACGCACCCCACGCCCCAGCGAGAGACGCGGCGCAGACCCCAACCACGGAGCACAACCCAAGTGATCGCACCCTCGCGCCTGATCACCACGTTCGGGCCGCAATCCCTCCTCGCCATCGGAGGCACGTCCGCCGCCATAGGCATCATCGGCACCGAAGACACCGCGCGCCGCGCCGGAGTCGCGCTGCTCATCGTTGCCGCACCTCTCCTCGTCATCCGCGCCCTCACTCGCCTATTCGTCACCGACGCCGCCCGCCTCGCCGAAGCGCACACCGCCGGATACCGGCAAGCCCTCGATCACGTCGCCCGCGGCCTGCTCGACCAATACACCGCGCCGACCGGCCCCGGCCGGCCACCGGCGGACGGGCAGACCACGGGCGCCGTGATCGAACTACGCCGCCCGGACCGACATCAACCGCGACGGAAGGCACAAGGTCAGTGACCCCAGCGGAAGCACCCGCCGCCCTCGGCGGCCTGGAGCCTTGGCTCGGCTACATCAGAGTCAGCACCTGGCGAGAGGAGAAGATCAGCCCCGACCTACAAAGGACAGCCATCGAGGCGTGGGCGCGCCGCACCGGCCGCCGCATCATCGACTGGATCATCGACCTCGACGCGACCGGCCGGAACTTCCGGCGACGCATCATGGGCGGCATCCAACGCGTCGAGGGCCGCGAGGCCGTCGGCATCGCCGTATGGAAATACTCGCGCTTCGGCCGCAATGACGTCGGCATCGCCGTCAACCTCGCCCGCCTGGAGCACGCCGGCGGACAGCTCGAATCCGCCACAGAGGAGATCGACGCCCGCACGGCCGTCGGACGCTTCAACCGGCGGATCTTGTTCGACCTCGCAGTCTTCGAGTCGGACCGCGCCGGAGAGCAATGGAAAGAGGCGCACCAGTGGCGCCGCGCCCACGGCATCCCCGCCACCGGGGGCAAGCGACTCGGCTACGTCTGGCACCCGCGCCGCATCCCCGACCCTGCCCGGCCCGGACAGTTCCTCATCCAAGAGGAGCGGTACGAGGTCGACGAGGCCGCCCGCGCCGACATCGAGACCCTGTTCCAGCGCAAGCTAGGCGCCCGCGGTGACGCCGGATACGGCAGCCTCGCCGGGTGGCTCAATCGGCTCGGGTACCGGACCAGCGTCGGCACCCTGTGGAAAGCGGACAGCCTCCGCCGGTACATGCTCTCCGGCTTCGCCGCTGGCCTGCTCCGCATCCACGATCCCGCCTGTAAGTGCGACTACACGGGCAACGGCGGCACCTGTACCCAGTGGACGTACATCGACGGGGCGCACGAAGCGATCATCACCCCCGAAGCGTGGGAGAAGTTCCTCGACCACGTCGAGCAGCGCCGCCGCATAACCCCACGAGCCCGGAACCCGGTCTACACCCTCACCGGATTCGTACGCTGCGGATCATGCCGAGGCGACTGCGGGGCCGTATCGGCGACCCGCGCCGGAGGCCGTATATACGGGTACGCCTACGCATGCGGACTCCACAACCGCTCCGGCGGCACCGTCTGCGAGTGGGGCGTATGGCTACAGCGCTTCATCGTCGAAGAGGAAGTGTTGACCTGGCTCCGCCGCGAGGCAGCCGCGGGCATCGACGCGGCGCCGGCCGCACCGCGCCTCGTCCTCGTCCGTGCCGAGGCCGACAGGGACCGGGCCGCCCGCGAACGCTCCCGCCTCCAAGCGGAGCGCACCCGCATCGAGAGCGGCCTCGCCAACCTCGCCGCGGACCGCGCCCTCAACCCGGACGCGTACCCGGCGGGAGTGTTCGAGCAGGCCCGCGGTCGGCTGCTCGCGCAACAGGCCGACGTCACGACCGCCCTGGAGGAAGCCGCTGCCGTCGAGGCCGCGCCCGTCCGCGAGGACTTCCAGCCCGTCATGGGCAGCCTGCTCGACCTGTGGGACGTCCTCGACGCCCAGGAGAAGAACGCGCTGCTCCGGCAGCTCGTACGCCGCGTCGTCATCACGCGAGGCGCACGCGGTATCAGAGGGAAAGAGGGGAGCGGGAAGCACACGGTCAGCGTGCACCCGCTGTGGGAGGCCGACCCCTGGGCGGCGTAGTGCCCCCTCTTCACGTGGCGTAGCCACCTGTTTTACACGTCTCGTCCCTCGACGAGGCACCCGAGTTCCACGGTCAGGCCCTCGACGCGCTCCGTCAGCCCCTGGAGTCCGGCCATGTGGTGATCGCCAGGGCCGCCGGGGTGGTCCGGCTCCCGGCACGGTTCCTGCTCGTCCTGGCCGCCAACCCCTGCCCCTGCGGTCGGCACGGATCGCCGGGCGGCCTGTGCGAGTGCACGCCGAGCATGATCCGCCGTTACCAGGGACGGCTGTCCGGGCCGCTGCTGGACCGGGTCGACCTGCGGGTGGACGTGGAGGCCGTCAGCCGCTCCGAGCTGATCGGCGGTGCCGGTTCCGCGGAGTCCACCGGCGTGGTCGCCGCGCGGGTCGTGGAGGCACGCGAGCGCGCCGTCGCCCGGTACGCGGGCACGCCCTGGCGCCTCAACAGCGAGGTCCCCGGGCATGCGCTGCGCACCCGCTGGTCCGTGGCCCACGGGGCCCTGCGCCCGGCCGAGCGGGACATGGAGCGCGGACTGCTCACGGCGCGCGGGCTGGACCGCGTCCTGCGCGTGGCCTGGACGGTCGCCGACCTCGCGGGCCGGGACCGGCCCGACGGCGTCGACATCGAAGGGGCCCTGGAGCTGCGCACCGGCGTACGGCGCGGCATGGCGGCGGCGAGCGGGGACGCGCGATGACGGACGCATCGTCCGGGGTGGACGAGACCACCGCGCCGGACCCGGAGGAGGAACCGCCCCCCACGCCCGAGGAACGCCTGGCCCGCGCCGCTGTGACGAGGATCGCCGATCCCGGTGACGAGCTCGTCGCCACCTGGCTGGGGGAGCTCGGCCCCGTCGAGACGGTACGGGCGCTCATCGCAGGTGAGGAACTGCCGAGGGCCGGCCAGGCGAAGACGGCCGGCTATACGCAGCGGGCCCGCCGGGCCGATCCCGAGCGGGATCTCGCGGCGGCCCGGGCCATGGGCGCTCGCTTCGTCTGCCCCGGTGACCCCGACTGGCCCCGGCAGCTCGACGATCTGCGCGGCGAACGCCCGTACGGGCTGTGGGTGCGGGGCGGTGCCTCCCTGCGAATGTGGGCGCTGCGCTCGGTCGCCGTCGTGGGCGCCCGGGCCTGCACCGACTACGGCTCCCACATGGCGGCGGTCCTCGGCGCCGATCTCGCGGAGGCCGGCTGGGTCGTCGTCTCCGGGGCCGCCTACGGCGTCGACGGCGCCGCGCACCGAGGTTCGCTGTCCGCGACGGGGGCGACCATCGGCGTCGTCGCCTCCGGTGTGGACGTTCCGTATCCGCCGGGTCATGCGGAGTTGATCGGACGCATCGCCGAACAGGGACTGCTCATCGGTGAATTGCCGCCGGGATCACATCCCACCCGCAGACGCTTCGTGCTCCGCAACCGTGTGATCGCCGCCCTCACCCGGGGCACGGTCGTCGTGGAGGCCCAGTACCGCAGCGGCTCCCTCATCACCGCCCGGCGGGCCCGCACGCTGGGCCGATTCGTCATGGGCGTGCCGGGACCCTGCACATCGGCGCTGTCCCAGGGGGTCCACGAGCTGCTGCGCGCGGACGGGACTCTGGTCACCGGCGCCGCCGATGTGATCGAGCTCGTCGGCCTCATCGGCGAGGACCTCGGGCCGGAGCGCCGCGGGCCGGTCCTGCCGCGCGATCTGCTGCCGCCCGCCGCCGCGCGCGTGCTGGAGGCCGTGCCCGCCCGGGGCGGCGCCGGCTGTGCGGAGCTCGCGGTCGCCGCGGGCGGTACATCCGACGACACACTCGCCAGGCTCCATGAGCTGCACGCCCTCGGTTTCGTCGAACGAGACGGCCCGCTGTGGAAGTTGGCGGGAGCCGCCGGGCAGGACGCCGCCCCGAAGGGAGCCTCCAAGCCGACACGCTCTGCCGGTGAACACACCATCAGGTGACAGGACGGTTCTTGACCTGGGACCCCCTGGATGGCGAGGTTATGGGGACGCCAGAACGTCGCCCTGAGCGACGCCTTCGTCACGCTACGCTCAAGGAGGTTCGAGTCCCGCCCGTCCCTCAGGTCACGCAGAACGGCTCAAATCGACGCATGCACCGGCACACTCCCGGGCCCGACGGCAGCACGGCGGCGACCGCCGTCACCGGAAACCCCCGGCCGCCCGCCCCCACCTCGCTCGACGCGCTGTGGCGGACCTACAAGGCCACGGGGGACGCACGCCTGCGCGAGCAGCTGATCCTGCACTACTCGCCCCTGGTGAAGTACGTGGCGGGACGGGTGAGCGTCGGCCTGCCCGCCAACGTGGAACAGGCGGACTTCGTCTCCTCCGGGGTCTTCGGCCTCATCGACGCCATCGAGAAGTTCGACCCGGAGCGCGCGATCAAGTTCGAGACCTACGCGATCACCCGGATCCGCGGGGCCATGATCGACGAGTTGCGCGCCCTGGACTGGATCCCGCGCTCCGTGCGGCAGAAGGCCCGGGCGGTCGAGCGCGCCTACGCCACGCTGGAGGCCTCCCTGCGGCGCACCCCGAGCGAATCGGAGGTCGCCGCCGAGATGGGCATCGCCCTGGAAGAGCTCCACGGCGTGTTCAGCCAGCTCTCCCTGGCCAATGTCGTCGCCCTGGAGGAACTGCTCCACGCGGGCACCGAGGGCGGCGACCGGCTGACGCTCGTCGACACCCTGGAGGACACCGGCGCCGACAACCCCGTCGAGGTCGCCGAGGACCGCGAACTGCGCCGGCTGCTGGCCCGCGCCGTCAACACACTGCCGGAACGCGAGAAGACCGTGGTCACCCTCTACTACTACGAGGGCCTCACGCTCGCCGAGATCGGACAGGTGCTCGGGGTCACCGAGAGCAGGGTCAGCCAGATCCACACCAAATCCGTGCTGCAATTGCGCGCGAAACTGGCCGACGTCGGCCGTTGAACGCGCTTTGCCTACGGGTGCGCCCGGCAGCGGCATCGCTTCCGTACAGTGGTGAGGTGCCCAAGATTCGAGCGGCCTCGGTGGCCGAGCACCGGTCGATGCAGCGTGACGCCCTACTGGACGCCGCGCGCAGTCTGCTCTCCGAGGGCGGGACGGAGGCCCTGACCTTCCCCGCCCTGGCGGAGCGCACGGGGCTGGCCCGGTCCTCCGTCTACGAGTACTTCCGCTCCCGGGCCGCCGTCGTCGAGGAGCTGTGCGCCGTCGACTTCCCCGTCTGGGCGGCCGAGGTCGAGACGGCCATGCAGGCCGCCCCCACCGCCGAGGCCAAGATCGAGGCCTATGTGCGCAGCCAGCTCGCGCTCGTCGGCGACCGCCGGCACCGGGCCGTGGTCGCGATCTCCGCGGGTGAACTCGACGCGGGCGCCCGCGAGAAGATCCGCGCCGCCCACGGCGGCCTGGTCGCCATGGTCGTCGAGGCGCTCGCCGCGCTCGGCCACGGCGAGCCGAGGCTCACCGCGATGCTGCTCCAAGGCGTGGTGGACGCCGCGGTGCGCCGTATCGAGCTCGGCGCCGCCGAGGAGCCGGACGCCATCGCCGACGCGGCCGTCACCATGGCCCTGCGCGGCGTCCTCGGCTGACCCGCGGTGCCGTCGCCCTCTGGCAACGGCAGCCCGAAGACCGGCAGCAGCCGCGACGGACCGCCGCGCAGCATCCCGTCCGGGAGCAGCGACAGCGGGTCGAGATAGACCTCCCCGCGCAGCAGCCCCCAGTGCAGGCAGCCGCCCGGGCAGTGCCACGGCCCCTCCGCGAGCACGCCCACCACCTGCCCCGCGCCGACCTCGTCACCCACCGCGACCGAGGCCTTCACCGGCTGGTAGGTGATGCGCAGGCCCCCGGCGAGTGCGATCGCCACCACGGGGCGCCCCGCCACCACCCCGGCGTACGACACCCTGCCGGGCGCCGCCGCGCGCACCAGTGCGCCGGGTCCTGCCCGCAGATCCACCCCCCGGTGCCCCGCCGCCCACGGCACCGCCGGCGGGTCGAACCCCCGTTCCACCACGGGCCGTCGCAGCCCGTCGGCCGGCGCCACGGGCCAGGCCCAGTCACCGCCCCCGTCGGCCGCCGTCCCCGGTGTCCCTGCCGAGGCCCCCACCGGATGCACCAGGCCCCCGAGCCACACCAGCACCGCAGTCACCACCACCACGCATGTCGTCATGGTCCAACGGTGACGCGTGCCGAGGCGGAGAGACGATCATGGACCCGGCCTGTGGACAACCCCCGGACGGTCGCCCCCTCAGGTGCGATGTCGCCCGCCGCTCCGGCGGTCCCGTACACTTTCCATGGCGATCCGGGTCACCGGGTCGACTTCGCACGCCCCGCCACCGCCCTCTAGTGAGCGGTGGACGCGCTCCTCGGTCCCTCGTGGCACGGCGCGTTCGGGGCGTCAGGCGTGGCCGCCGTCCGGCGGCCGCGGAAACCGAGTATCTCGAGGAGTACGGCCATGGCCGTCGTCACGATGCGGGAGCTGCTGGAAAGCGGCGTCCACTTCGGGCACCAGACCCGTCGCTGGAACCCGAAGATGAAGCGCTTCATCTTCACCGAGCGCAACGGCATCTACATCATCGACCTGCTCCAGTCGCTGTCGTACATCGACCGCGCCTACGAGTTCGTCAAGGAGACCGTCGCGCACGGCGGCACCATCCTCTTCGTCGGCACGAAGAAGCAGGCCCAGGAGGCCATCGCCGAGCAGGCGACCCGCGTCGGCATGCCCTACGTCAACCAGCGCTGGCTGGGCGGCATGCTCACCAACTTCTCGACCGTCTACAAGCGCCTGCAGCGCCTGAAGGAGCTCGAGGAGATCGACTTCGAGGACGTGGCCGCCTCCGGCCTCACCAAGAAGGAGCTCCTGGTCCTCTCCCGTGAGAAGGAGAAGCTGGAGAAGACCCTCGGTGGTATCCGCGAGATGCAGAAGGTGCCGAGCGCCGTCTGGATCGTGGACACCAAGAAGGAGCACATCGCCGTCGGTGAGGCGCGCAAGCTCCGCATCCCGGTCGTCGCGATCCTCGACACCAACTGTGACCCCGACGAGGTCGACTACAAGATCCCGGGCAACGACGACGCGATCCGCTCCGTCACCCTGCTGACCCGTGTGATCGCCGACGCCGTCGCCGAGGGCCTCATCGCCCGCTCCGGTGCCGCCACCGCCGGTGACAAGGCCGAGGGCGAGCCGCTCGCCGCCTGGGAGCGCGAGCTGCTCGAGGGCGACAAGGCGAAGGCCGAGGAGACCGCTGCCGAGGCCGCTCCGGCCGAGACCGCTGCCGAGGCTGCTCCGGCCGAGGCCGAGGCCGAGACCGCCGCTGCCGAGACCGTCGAGGCGCCCGCCGCCGACGCCGAGCAGGCCTGAGCCTCAGCCCGCCTTCCGATGCGCGTGAGGACGGCGGGGGCTCCGGCCCCCGCCGTTCGTCCGTAGAACCACCGCTCACCGGATCCACCGACTTCCGAGAAGAGACTGACAGACCATGGCGAACTTCACCGCCGCCGACGTCAAGAAGCTCCGCGAGCTCACCGCCGCGGGCATGATGGACTGCAAGAAGGCGCTCGAGGAGGCCGAGGGCGACCTCGACAAGGCCGTCGAGATCCTTCGGGTCAAGGGCCAGAAGGGCGTCACCAAGCGCGAGGGCCGCTCCGCCTCCAACGGCGCCGTGGTGTCCCTGATCGCCGGTGACTACAGCGAGGGTGTCCTCGTCGAGCTCAAGTGCGAGACCGACTTCGTCGCCAAGGGCGACAAGTTCGTCGCCGTCGCCGACGCCATCGCGTCCCACGTCGCCGCCAGCAAGCCGGCCGACCTGGAGGCGCTGCTCGGCTCCGAGATCAAGGACGGCCAGACCGTCCAGGCCTTCGTCGACGAGGCCAACGCCACCCTCGGCGAGAAGATCGTCCTGGACCGCTTCGCGCAGTTCACCGACGGCTACGTCGCCTCCTACCTGCACCGCACCAGCCCGGACCTGCCCCCGCAGGTCGGTGTCCTGGTCGAGCTGGACAAGGCCGACGCGCAGGTCGCCAAGGACGTCGCGCAGCACATCGCCGCCTTCGCCCCCACCTTCCTGTCCCGCGAGGAGGTGCCGGCCGAGACCGTCGAGAACGAGCGTCGCGTGGCCGAGGCCACCGCCCGCGAGGAGGGCAAGCCCGAGGCCGCCCTGGCGAAGATCGTCGAGGGTCGCGTCAACGGCTTCTTCAAGGAGAACGTCGTTCTCGAGCAGGCCTTCGCCAAGGACAACAAGAAGACCGTCCAGAAGGTCCTGGACGAGGCCGGCGTGTCGCTGAAGCGCTTCGCCCGCTTCCGCGTCGGCGTCTGAGCACCAGCCGCGCAAGCGATTGACCGACGGCCCGGCTAGGGTCGTACGCAGCCGGCCGCTCACCGGCAGGCCGCAGTTGTGACGAGGAGGCCATTGCCCGCAGGGAACCATCAAGGACCCTCGGCAATGGCCTTCTTCGTACGTGCACGAGGAGATCTCCATGGACCAGGACGCCGACAAGGCACACACCGCCACCGGCAGCACCCACAAGGGCCGGTATCTGCTCAAGCTGTCCGGCGAGGCCTTCGCCGGCGGAGGGGGACTGGGAGTCGACCCCGACGTCGTGCACACGATGGCCCGCGAGATCGCGGCGGTCGTCCGTGACGGCTACGAGATCGCCGTCGTCATCGGCGGCGGCAACTTCTTCCGCGGTGCCCAGCTGCAGCAGCGGGGTATGGACCGGGCCCGTTCCGACTACATGGGCATGCTCGGCACCGTGATGAACTGCCTGGCCCTCCAGGACTTCCTGGAGAAGGAGGGCATCCAGTCGCGGGTGCAGACCGCGATCACCATGGGCCAGGTCGCCGAGCCCTACATCCCGCTCCGTGCCGTGCGCCACCTGGAGAAGGGCCGCGTGGTCATCTTCGGTGCGGGCATGGGCATGCCGTACTTCTCCACCGACACCACCGCCGCGCAGCGAGCCCTGGAGATCCACGCCGAGGCGCTGCTGATGGGCAAGAACGGCGTCGACGGGGTCTACGACTCCGACCCCCGCTCGAACCCCGACGCGGTGATGTTCGATGCCCTGGAGTACGTCGACGTCATCGCCCGCGACCTGCGCGTGGCGGACCTGACGGCGATCACGCTGTGCCAGGACAACAAGCTCCCGATCCTCGTCTTCGAGCTGCTCGCGGAGGGCAACATCGCGCGGGCCGTGAAGGGTGAGAAGATCGGCACGCTCGTCAACGACACGGGCGCCCGCTGACGGACGACGCCGGCCGCAATCCGGCCGGTGATCCGCCCGGAACGGGGATGGACAAGACGCTGCCGGTCGGACACCGTGCAGGAAAGACGCGCGCAAGGGCCGAGGCTCTGCCTTCTGAAGACCAGGAGCACATGGTGATTGAAGAGACCCTCCTCGAAGCCGAGGAGAAGATGGAGAAGGCCGTCGTGGTCGCCAAGGAGGACTTCGCCGCGATCCGCACCGGCCGTGCCCACCCGGCGATGTTCAACAAGATCGTGGCGGACTACTACGGCGCCCCGACCCCGATCAACCAGCTCGCCTCCTTTGCGGTGCCCGAGGCGCGGATGGCCGTCATCACGCCGTTCGACACCTCCGCGCTGCGCAACATCGAGCAGGCCATCCGGGACTCCGACCTGGGTGTCAACCCGACCAACGACGGCCGTATCATCCGGGTGGTCTTCCCGCAGCTCACCGAGGAGCGGCGCAAGGAGTACATCAAGGTCGCCCGCGGCAAGGCGGAGGACGCGCGGATCTCGATCCGCAGCGTGCGCCGCAAGGCCAAGGAGACCCTCGACAAGCTCGTCAAGGACGGCGAGACGGGCGAGGACGAGGTGCGCCGCGCCGAGAAGGAGCTCGACGACACGACCCACAAGTACGTGGCGCAGGTCGACGAGCTGCTCAAGCACAAGGAAGCCGAGCTGCTGGAGGTCTGATCCGGCGCACCGCCGGATCAGCTCCGCGGCTGCGTACGGACGCGGCTCAGCCACCCATCCACCCACCATCCGACCGACCCGGACCGGACGAAAACGCGAGGCGAATCTCCGTGAACGACTCTTCTTGGGGGCCCTCGCAACATGTCGGCTCCTGGGGAGGCGAGGATGAAGGGGCCACGCGGATGAGCGGCCCCTTGTTCCGCGACGACGCCCCCGAACCGGAGCGGCACTCCGCCCGGCCCGACCGTTCCGTGCCGCAGCCCTCGGCTGCGGGCGGGAACGGCGGCCGGGCGAAGAAGAGCGCCGGGCGCAATCTGCGGGCCGCGATAGGGGTCGGCGTCGGCCTCGGCGTCGTCATCGTCGCCTCGCTCTTCATCGTCAAGGCCGTCTTCGTGGGCGTCGTCGCCGCGGCGGTCGTGGTGGGCCTGTGGGAGCTCACCTCGCGCCTGGCCGAGCGCAAGGAGATCCGGGTTCCCCTGGTGCCGCTCGCCGTCGGCGGCGCCGCCATGGTCGTCGCGGGCTACCTCCGCGGCGCCGAGGGCGCGTGGGTGGCGATGGCGCTCACCGCACTCGCCGTCCTGGTGTGGCGCATGACGGAGCCTCCGGAGAACTACCTCCGCGACGTCACGGCGGGTGTCTTCGCCGCCTTCTACGTGCCCTTCCTGGCCACGTTCGTGGTGATGATGCTCGCCGCGGCCGACGGCCCGTGGCGGGTCTTCGTCTTCCTGCTCCTCACAGTGATCAGCGACACCGGTGCCTACGCCGTCGGATGGCGGTTCGGCACGCACAAGCTCGCTCCGCGCATCAGCCCCGGCAAGACCCGCGAGGGGCTGGTCGGCGCGATCACCTTCGCGATGGCCGCGGGTGCCCTGTCCATGGAGTTCCTGATCGACGGCGGTCGGTGGTGGCAGGGTCTGCTGCTCGGCCTCGCCGTCGCCGCCAGCGCGACCCTCGGCGACCTCGGCGAGTCCATGATCAAGCGGGACCTCGGCATCAAGGACATGGGCAAGCTCCTGCCCGGCCACGGCGGCATCATGGACCGCCTCGACTCCCTGCTGCCGACCGCCCCCGTGGTGTGGCTGCTGCTGGTGGTCTTCGTCGGCTCGGGCTGATCCGTACGGCCGCGGGCACCCGTCCCGGGCGCCCGCCGGTCCACCGCTGGGCGTTCAGCCCGGTTGCGACCCCGTGGCCGCCGGCCGGGCGGGGTCGGCGCTCCACTCGCTCCACGAGCCGACGTACAGCGCGGCGTCGATCCCCGCCACGGCCAGGGCCAGCACCTGCTGGGCGGCCGAGACCCCGGAACCGCAGTACACCCCCACCCCGCCGCCGTCCGCGGCGACCCCCAGGGCGGCGAAGCGGCCGGCCAACTCGCGGGCGGACCTCAGAGTGCCGTCGGGCCGGAGGTTCTCCGCGGTCGGGGCCGACACGGCGCCGGGGATGTGGCCCGCGACCGGGTCGAGCGGTTCGACCTCCCCGCGGTAGCGTGCGGCCGCCCGCGCGTCCAGCAGCACCCCGGTGCGCGCCAGCGTCGCCGCGTCGTCCGCGTCCAGTACCGGCAGCGCGCCCGGCTCGGGCGTGAAGTCGCCGCGTCCCGGCGCCGTTTGCCCGGTGGCCAGTTCGCCCCCGGCGGCCGTCCAGGCGGGCAGCCCGCCGTCCAGCACGCGTACGTCGCCGTGGCCCGCCCAGCGCAGGGTCCACCAGGCCCGTGCCGCGGCCCATCCCTGGCCGCCGTCGTAGACGACGACCCGGCTGCTCCCACTGACCCCGGCCCGCCGCATCGCCTCCCCGAACACCGCCGCTTCCGGCAGCGGATGCCGCCCGCCCGCGCCCGCCGGACCCGCGAGTTCGGCCTCCAGGTCGACGTACACCGCGCCCGCGATGTGCCCCGCGGCGTACGCCGCCCGTCCGGACGGCCCCGCACGCTCGTACCGGACGTCCAAGAGCGCGGGAGCGGGCCCTGCCCCCATCTCGGCGGCGAGGTCCGCGGCGCTGACGATCGTGTTCATGGCCCCATCCTCGCGCGTCCCCCGGAGCTCGGGGAGAACGGGGACGGGACGGGTCCGTGCCGACCGCTTGGCCGGACCCGTCCCGTCCCCGCCCGGCTCGGGACTCGGGCTGCCGAAGGGGAAATCCCTCCACCGGTCAAGGCCGTTGGGCCCCGGCGGCGCCGACCGCCGAGCGGGCCCGCGGCCGGCATCCCGTCCTGACCGTCCCGAGGTTCACCGGGCCGCTACGACGCCGCCGGGAGGTCGTAGACGTTGCGCGGACTGACGATGTCGGTGACCGCCTTGGCGACCCATGTGGCCGTCTGCTTGCCCTTGGTGTAGACGTCGGAGTTGGCATGCACCACGAGCGTGGCGTCGGCGGACGGCAGGTGGACCATCACCGTGGTGTAGCCGGGCAGACCGCCGTTGTGGCCGATCCATCCGTGGTTGTCCATCACCCCCAGGCCGTAGCCCAACCCGGGGATGCCCACCGGGACCGTCCGCATCCGCTCCTTCTGCGTGGCCGGCTTCAGCAGGTCCCCCCGGACGACCATGGGTGCCCAACGGCGGAGGTCGGACATGGTGGAGATCATGTCCCCGGCCTCGTTGTTGGACGACGGGTCCCAGTGGGTGGCGTCGACGATGGACTGGTCGGGGGTCTGGTTGGTGTAGCCGCGTGCGTGCGGCGCCGGGAACTCGTTGCGCTTGGGGGAGAAGGTGTGCCGCAGGTGCGCCGGCCTGATCACGTGCCGCTTCACGAATCGGTCGATGGACTCGCCGCTCACCTTCTCCACCACCTTTCCGATCAGCAGGGTGTTGGTGTTGGAGTAGTGGAACTTCGTGCCGGGCTCGGACTGGAGCCCGTGCTTGAAGGAGTACGCGAGCAACTCGTCCCGGGTGAAGTGGTGGTTGGGGTCGGCGGTGACCACCTTCTGGTACTCCTCGTCGGCCATGTAGTTGAGGAGGCCGCTGCGCATCTCGGCGAGCTGGCGCAGGGTGATGCGGTGTCCCTGGGGGACCCCGCGCACGTACTTGGCGATCGGGTCGTCGAGGCGGACCTTCTTCTGGTCGACCAGCTGCAGCAGTGCGGTGATGGTGAAGGTCTTGGTGACGCTGCCGACGCGCATGTTGAAACCGGTGGACATCGGGGCGCGGGTGCCCTTGCCCGCGGTGCCGAAGGCGCGGACGTAGTCCCGGCCGGGCTTCCACAAACCCACCATGACCCCCGTCGCCTTCGACCGGCGCAGTTCGTGCTTGATGGCCCGGTCGAGCCGCGCCTGTACGGCCGGGGTCAGTTCGCGCACCGTGGGGGCGGCGGCCGCGGCGGACTTCACGGGCTGCGCCGAGCCGGAGTCGGCCGCGTGTGCCACGGGGCAGGCCGCGAGGACCGCGCCGGCGGCTATCGCCAGACCGACCGCCCCCGCGACCCGGCGGCGGGCCTTCTGCCGCCCGTGGTCCGCTGTCCAGGACGAGTTGAGCATGCTTGCGCCTTTCTCCATGGGGGCCCGGCCCCGTCGGCCGTGCCCGATCCATGACCAATCGTCCGGCTGCTGCCAGGGCCCGCCCTCTGCCTCAGGAGGGCTTTCGGGTCTCCGCCGCGGGGATGAGCCAGGTCGTGCCCTCCACGGAAAGGACCAGGAGCGCCGAAGGTGCCGCCGACCCGCGCCATGCTCCTGACCTGCACTGTCGCGGCCCGCCGCGGCGCCGAGTGGAGAGCGCGGCGGCCCGCGCGGCTGGTCGGCGGTCCGCCTGCCCCTTACACTCGAACGTGTGTACGAGCTTCCTCCGGATTCACAGCGCCTGCGGGTGATCCGCCTCTATCTGCAGATGCAGATCGCCGCGGTCGACGCCAAGATCCAGGAGGTCGAAGCAGGCGCCGCGGCCGGAACGGAGGCCGGGACCGAGGCCGGGACCGGGACCGAGCCCCCACCGCCCTCCCGTGGCCGTTCCCGGGCCTCCGCCCGTGCCTGGCGGCTGCAGAGCGTGCCCGACCCGCGCGGCGGCACGGGCCGCGGTGTCCTGCACCGGGACGACTGCCGCGTCCCCGGGGGAGGCCGCCTCAACCGGCAGGAGTTCGAGGTCGCCCTCGGCATGCCGGACGTCATCCCCTGTGAGGTCTGCCGTCCGGAGCGGTAGCCGACCCGTTGAGCCGGCACGGACCCCGACCGGGGCGGCGCGGGTGACCTCGGTTCCGGGCGCGGGGTCGGCACCGGGACCGGCGGCCGGGTCGTACCGGGCGCGGCGCTCCGATTCGAGGGCCGCCGCGCCCGCGCGTACGACCGCGGTCAGGGCCGGAACGAGCACGGCCGGGTCGACGTGGCCGGGGGAGGGATCCCGACGATGCGGGTGCGGTCAGTCGGAGCCGCCGCGGGGGCAGGTGCGCGGCACGGGAGGCGAGGACCGGGGATGTGCCGGGTGCAGCGGCCGGAAGTGGTGGGCGAGCGTCCAGGCGCCGACGCGAGCCCCCGCGAGGCACCCCTCGGTGTCCGCCGTGCGGGAGTGGATCCCGGCCCAGACGCGGGCGTCGATCATGTCCTGGTTGAGTTTCACGGCGTCGTCGTAGTGCCGTGTGGTGCCCGTGGCCTCGGACGGGAAGGTGAGGTCGAGGCGGGTCGTGCCGAAGAGCCCCGTCAGGGTCCGGGTCACGGCACCGGTGACCGCGGCGTGCCCGCTGATGTAGTCGGGGTGCGGTGGCGTCACGAGCAGCGGCTGCCACTGCGGATCGGGCTCGGTGGCGGGATTGCCGTCGGTGCCGGCGAGTTGGATGGCGGTGATCGGCCGCCAGGTCCCGTAGTGGAGTTTGGTGTTCCACGAGGTGATGACGGCGTCGGTCGCCGATGCGTTCGCCGCGGCGAACAACCGTGCCGTGTCGGCGATGTCCAGGTGGTGGCGCGCGCTGTGGTCGCGGTATGCCGACTGGAGTTGCACCGCGAGATTCCCGCCGAAGAACACGGCGGTCTCGGTCTGCTGGGCGGTGCGGGGGGAGTTGGCCCTCGCCCCCATGATCTTCACCTCGTTCACGTCCCGTGCGTAGCGCTCCGAGGAGAGGGCGGGCGGCGGGCCTGGCCGGAACTGGGCCGCAGAGGTGAGCACGAGCGGGCGCAGCCGGGCGAGCCAGGTGTCGATGAAGGGGAGGTTGGCGGGCGGGGTGGGCCGCCAGACCCCGGGGGCCGGCGGGACGGTGAACTCGACCGCCGCGAACCGGCCGTCCCCCTCGCGCAGTTCGATGACGTGGTCGGCGGCCCGCGCCCCGAAGGCCATGCCCTGACGCTTGGCGGTGCCGTCGGGGATCTTGGCGAGGGAGTCGGCGTACGCGGCGTCGAGCAGTGTCCTGGACGCGGGGAAGTCGGCGAGCAGTACGTGGTGTGCGGCGGTCACGGCCGCCGCTTCCGGCGACGCGGTCGCGGGCCCGCGCGCCCGCCACTTGTAGGGGGCGTAGCGGCCTTCGATGCCGACCACGGCGTTGTAGACGGCGACCGAGACGAACCCGTGCCAGACGACCGCCTGCCCGGAGGGCCGGGTGGGGCCGAGGTTCGCACCGATGACGTCGGTGGCGATGGTGTTCCAGTCGCGGATCGCCGCGGGGTCCGCCGAAGGCGAGGGGTTCCCGTGGGCGGCGGTCGCGGCCGCGTCCGCGGCCTGTGCCGGGACGAGGGCGGAAGCCGATATCGCGGTGGCTGCGAGGACCACGGGCACGACGATGCCGGTGAGCCGTCCGAAACGCCGCGGCTTGGAGGGCGGCGAGGTCCTGACTGTCGGACTCATGGAAAGACTCCTCGTCGATCTCGGGCCCGAGCCGAACCGGACGGTATTCCGGCCCGGTTGGGGCCCACGTCGACGAGATGTCTACCCAACGGCCACCGGCGGAGCCCCTCGGCGCGCCGGGAACCCGCGGCCGGCCGCTCCGGGTTCGTCGGGCCCGACGCGTCGCTGCCCGGGGAGAATCGCCGCGCCCGCGCGCGCATGCCGTCGGTACGCTGCGGCGATGTTCGAGTACCACGGATGGATCAGCGTGCGGGAGAGCGCCGGCGCGGACGACGACGACCGCGGGGACGAACACCTGAGGGACATCGCCGAGGGCATCCGGTGCCGCGTCCGGGAACTCGGCAGCCCCTACCTCATGGACCTGCGGTGGATGAACGGGGAGTTGTTCCTGCATCTCGGAGGCTTCTCCAACCACCGGGACGAGGCCGTACTCGGATTCTTCGAGGAGGTGGGCGAAAGGGCGCCGGGTTCCTACGGATTGCTGCACGTGCGCGATGACGAGGACCCCGGCCACGAGAACGAGATCGTCGTCCACAGACTGGTCCGCGGCGTGGCGGCCGTACATGTGGAGCCGAGCCTGTCTCCCTGTGTTCCCGTGCTGGAGGACCCTTTCGGGGAGTAGCGACGCGGGAGCGTGCGGCGGACCTCGGCCCCGGCACCGTTCCGTGCGGGCCGGCCGGTCGCCGGCCCGCACGGGTTCACACGGTGGACCCGGTCAGAGCGTCGGGGGCGGTTGCTGGCCCAGGAGCGGGGTCCAGACCCCGCCGCACATCAGGGAAGGAGGGGTAGAGGTGATGACGCAGCGGTTCTCGAGGACCTGGCCGCGGAAGGTGACGATCTTGACCGACAGCTGGGTCATGTCGAGCACGCTCAGGCTCGCGCCGCAGACTCCGGTGCCGGGGTACCCGGCGTTCCCGCTGAGGTTCTGCCACTGGTAGACGCCGCTCACCTGGGCGGGGTCGCGCTGGCCGACGTACGTCCGGCCGCGGACGACGGCGACCGAGAACTCGCGGTTGGGCACGGTGGTCGAGCTGGTCGAGTCGATGTCGCATCCCGCGAGCCTGCCGGGGCCGGGGCCAGGGCCGGGCCCGCGGAAGGGGCCGGGGCCGGGGCCGGGCCCGCGGAAGGGGCCGGGGCCGAGGAAGGGACCGTCGCCGACGAGAGGCCCGTCGCCGATGAGGGGACCGAGACCGAGACCCGGACCGATGCCGAGACCCGGACCGGGGTCGAAGTACGGATCCGGGTAGCCGTCCGGGCCGGGAGGCCACGGGTAGCTGTTCGCCGTCGATGCGGCCGGGGCGGGCGCCTCGGTGGCCTGCGCCGGGGCGGCCGCGAAAGCCGATATCGCGGTGGCGACGAGGGCGGCCGGCACCGCTATGCCGGTGAGCCGTCCGTAACGCCGGAGGGACCGCTTGGAGGGCGGCGGGGTCCTGTCTGCAGGACTCATGGGGAGACTCCTCGTCGATCTCGGGCCGGCACCGCACCGGAGGGCCTTCCGGCACGGCTCGGGCCTGTGTCGACGTGATCCGTACCCCCGTCAGCCGCCGCCCGCCGCCGCTTCATCCCAGTGGCGCAGCCTCTTCGGGGCGATCCGGCAGCGGTCACCCGATCGACGCCCCGTGTGTCGACAGGACCCGGCCTTCCTGCGCCGTGAAACATTGGCCAGCACCAACGAGTGTGAACGGCACCGGCCTTCGGTTCCGCGCCCCCTCAGGGCACTGCGGCTCAGGTGACCTGCTGCCAGACCCCCATCCCTCCGCGCCGGTTGACCCGGCCCGTCGGACAGCCGCATTCGCCGAGCGTCCCGAGCCTGTGGTGACCAGTGGTCAAGGCATCGGCGTGACGTGTAAGTCGAGAGCCGTGCATCCGCGCTGCCGGAGGCCGGTTCGCCGGCCTCATGCCACGTCGTGTCGCACCCGACTCGGTGACCCGGGGCCGGCACGACAGGCCGTCAGGGTCTGACCCGCCGTCTGCGCCGCGTCACAGCGGCGATGACGGCGGAAGCGGCAGCGGTCACCGCGAGACTCCCCACCATGACCATCCCCACGCCGACCACGAAGAGGCCGCTGGAGTCGTCAGACCAGTCGACATAGGCGGCAGCGGTCAGGCCGGCCGTGGTGCCGAGTACCGCGGCCGCGAAATGGCGCCGCGAAGCCGCCCAGTACACCGGCGCCGGCAGTGTCAGGACCAGCCCGATCACCTGCCACGCCTCGTAGGGGCCGGTCGTCGAGCCATCGGGTTGCACATCGCGATGCTGGTCCCAGCCCAGCCAGGCGGCCCACATCGCCGCCGCGACGACAGCCGTGACGAGGATCGGCCACTGCCGGAGAACGGGTTTCACGAGTCCTGGGCGCATGGCTCAAGCGTTCCGGCTCACCCCGTCGCCGAACAGAGCGTTCGTACTCAGCTCCACCCGAGTATCCGAGCCATGGGCAGGTGGCGCTCCCAAGGACGGCGAGGGCCGTGGCCGCACCCGGCCGCGTCATGTCGCGGTGTCAGTGGCCGCGCGGCGCCTTCACGATGACGGCGATGCCGGCTCGGTGGGACCGTGGCTCACATCCGGTGCTCCTGTGGCACTGCACCCTCGTCGACGGTCAGGATGCCATTGCCGCGATGGCCGGCGAGGAAGGCGGTGAACTCGTCCGTGTCAGCGGCCGTCGCGGGCAGGTCCGCGGTGCGGGGTTCGAAGCATCCGACCAGCTCGGTCGCGAGCTCGTCGCTCAGAGTGGGCAGTGCGTACCGAGGAACCGTGCCCCGCCAGAACAACCAGTCGGCCACACGCAGGGCCGGGCAGCGTGCCTGCTGAGGCTCGTCGGATTCGTGGTGGTCGGCCCATGTGCCGAGGTACAGGTAAGCGCCTTTGCGCATGGCGGCGTCCAAGGCGGGCGTGGGGTCGTCCTTCGAGTTCCAGTACGCGCGCATTTCGCTCACGGGCACGGAACCGTCCAGGGCCGCCAACCACAGGTGCAAGGGCTGCGTCATTCCGGCAGCGTCCCACGGGAGGCGGGAGCCACGTCCGGCACCGCCGCGGCGTCCCGGCCGACCGGCAGGTTCGCCTGTCTCCCGGCCGGCGGTCAGCGGGAGGTGAGGGGGGTTTCGGACTCGACACGGGTGAGCTTTTCGGGGTTGCGGACGTAGTAGAGGCCGGTGACGCGGGCGTTCTCCACGCGGAAGGCCAGCACGCCGTCGATCTCCCCGTCCAGGCGCAGGATGAGCCCGGGGTTGCCGTTGACCGTCGTGGACTCACTGGTGAGGATGCCGCCGGCCTTGTCGACACTGCCGGCCATGTAACGGAGCACCTTGTCGGCGCCGACGACCGGCTTCAGGGCCGCCAGCTTGAAGCCGCCGCCGTCGCTGACGAAGACGACGTCCGGGGCGAGTACGTCGAGCAGTCCCTGCAGATCCCCGGTCACGAGTGCCGACTGGAACGAATCCAGCGCCGCCCGGGCTTCTTGCGGGGAAGCCGGTGTGCGCGGCCGGCGGGCGTCGACGTGCTGGCGGGCGCGGTAGGCGATCTGGCGCACGGCGGCGGGGCTCTTGTCGATCGCGGTCGCGATGTCGTCGTAGCCGAAGTCGAAGACCTCGCGCAGCACGAAGACGGCGCGTTCGGTGGGCGAGAGCGTTTCGAGGATGAACATGAGGGCCAGCGAGAGGTTCTCGGACAGTTCCACGTTCTCGGCCACGTCCGGCGCGGTGAGCAGGGGCTCGGGCAGCCACGGACCGACGTAGGCCTCCTTGCGCCGTTTGAGGGTGCGCAGCCGGTTGAGTGCCTGGCGGGTCGTGATCCGCACGAGATAGGCGCGCTGGTCCCGCACCTGCGCCAGGTCGACCTCGACCCACCGCAGCCAGGTCTCCTGGAGGACGTCCTCCGCGTCCGCCGCCGATCCGAGCATCTCGTAGGCGACGGTGAACAACAGGTCGCGGTGGGCGACGAAAGCCTCGGTCGCGGGGTCGGACGGATGGTCGTTCATCTCGTGCGCTTCACTCTCTCGCGGTCGGTCCCACATGTCGGAAGCGGGCCGTGGATGTGTACCCGGCCCGAAGACGGGCTATCGGCGGCAGCCTCCCGGCTCACCGGGCCATGTGGGGGTGGGCTGTCGTCGTCGCTCCGGATCGGTCCTTTGTGGCCGGACCGGTCGGTCCGGCCGGTCCGGCCCAAGGAGGGGACCCGGTGGTCAGGCCGAGCGCCGGGAGCCGGACGGCGTCGTGTGGTGTTCCGGCTGAGGGGTACCCGGACGATCGGTGCCGTCGCCGCGGACGGCACGGGAACTGGCCTTGCGAGCCCCGGACAGCAACTTGTTGAGGGTGAACCGGCAGGCGATCTCCTTGACACCGGCACCGGTCCGCCCGCTGATGCTGAGCGAGTTCACCTTGTCGTTCGGGTAGGAGAACTGGGTGACGCCCGCGTTCCGGCCGAGGCTGAGGCACTGCCCGGCGAAGAACATCCGGACCGGCGCGGGCCTCTTCCCCGCGATCCGGTGCAGGATCGTGGCGGCGGCCGCCGGGCCCAACTGCACGGCTGCCTGGCAGCTCATCCGGAACGGGTGGTCCGGCATCACCCCGGCATCGCCGGCGGCGACGATGCGCTCGTCGTCCACGCTGGTCAGCGTCGTGTCGGTGACCAGGCGGCCTTCGGCGTTGGTACGCAGTCCGCTGCGGGCGGCCAGGTCCGGGACACGGAATCCGGCGGTCCAGATCGTCACCGCGCTGGGCACCTCGCGGCCGTCCTCGAGCCGTACGACGTCCTGTGTCACCTCCGTCACCTGGGCGTGGGCGCCTTCGAGGACGGTCACCCCGAGCTTGGCGAGCCGGCGGGCGACCGGGCGGCGGACCCGGGCGTGCAGGGAGGGGCCGAGCACGTGGCCGCAGACCAGGGTGACCTTGCGGCCCCCTTCCGCCAGCTCGGCGGCGGTCTCCAGGCCGGTCGGGCCGGCCCCGACCACGGTCACCGGAGCCGACGCGGGCGTGGCGGCCAGCGCCGTCCGCAGTCGTTCCGCCCCTTCGAGGTCCGACACCGAATGAGCGAACTCCGCCGCTCCGGGGACACGGGGGTCGGAGGCGCCGCTGCCGACCGCGTAGACGAGGTAGTCGTACGAGACCGTGTCCCCGCCCGCCAGCGACACCTGGCGCCCGGCGGGGTCGATCCGGGTCGCGGTGTCGACCACCAGCCGGACGTTCTTGCCGAGCACCTCACCGTAGCCCTCGAGCGCGTCGTCGGAGCCGGTCACCATCTGGTGCAGGCGGATCCGTGAGACGAATTCGGGACGTGGGTTGACCAGGGTCACCGACACGCCGTCGCGGCGTGCCAGGCGGTTGGCCGCCGTCACGCCGCCGTACCCGCCGCCGACCACGACCACCTGGACATTTCCGTTCATTGTGTCTCCCTCGAGTTGTGGACTCGGCATGGAGACACCGGCCGCGCAGCCCGCATAACGGCTCGCGGATGAGACGTGGCGCACATCGGGCGCGGTGGGAACGCCGCCTCTTCGCGAGGGCGCGCCCCGAGGTCGTGGAAGGTCGGCCCCGACTTTGGATTCGCATCGCCCCGGATTTCACGTCACCCAATTATTTTGATTCCCGCTGCTCGGGTTGAAATTGTTGCGCCGGAGTGTCGCGTCAGGGTAATCCGAAGCGGCCTGTTTTTTGCCAAATCCGACTCGCTTGAATGAATTAATTTTATCCTGCCCTGCAGCGCATTCTCGGTGTGGAGAGTCCGTTCCGGATTCACTCCAAGGTGTACCCGTGTGGTGTCCGGGAAATCACGTTCGGCAGGGCGTTATGGGTCCTGAGCTGGAGGAACGCCGGAGTTGCGGTCTCCTGGATGTCGTCGAACATTTCTCGGTGGTGCCCTGTTCGGCGCACCTTCGCCGTGAAGCGTGAATGACTTCCGGGCGGCTATCGGCTAGCTTCGGTTTCGCATCGGGAAATTTCCATCTCCAAAGGAGGAATGCAGTGAAAGGTCTTGCTCGAGCCGCGGCCACGGTGGCATTGGCGGTATCGGCCATGGGGGTTCCCCTGGCCGGCACGGCGCTGGCCACTTCCGCGACCTGTTCGGGGTGCGGCTGGGACGACGGCTGCGGTGGCCGGGGCCATGACCGCGGAGACTACGGTCGTGGGGGCTACGGCCACGGAGGGTACGACCGTGGGGGTTATGGCCACGGAGGGTACGACCGTGGGGGCTACGGCCGCGGGGACTACGGCCGTGGAGGCCATGGCCGCGGAGGGTACGACCGCGGGGGCTACGGCCGCGGAGGGTACGACCGCGGGGACTACGGCCGTGGAGGCCATGGGCGCGGAGGGTACGGCGGTCGGGGCGTGGACTTCGGCTACTTCAGCTTCACCAACAAGTCGCTCGAGTCTGCGCACGTGAAGGCCCACAACGAATCGCTGTCGGCCAACGTCGCCTCCCCGCTGGCGGTCGCACAGTCCCAGGCGGTCCAGGCCATCAACATCCGTCAGTAGTTCCCTCCCGAAGTCGACCGTCGTCCTGGACAAACCTGCCCTGTCGGGGACCGGTCACCTTCGAAGGGGTCAATTGGCGAAGGCCCGACCGCGGCCGATCCTCGTCGGTCGGTCGCGGTCAGGCTTGAATCTCCGGAATCGAGGGTTCCGCAACGGCCGTTTCGCGGACCCGTCTCACTGCTGCCACGGCCGGCGCACACCGGGCACTGCGGGATCCTTGCGCTCGTCACCGGGGGCCCTGTTCAGGGGAGTTCCGGACGGTCTCACCGGAGCTCGAGCGGTGCTCCTCACCGGCCCGGGTGACCTGAGGAGTCAGTCGAAGAGGGCAACGACTCCATTCACCCAGATCGCAAGGAACGCAAGAGCCCCCACCAGGCAGCCGACGCCCGCCAGCACACCGCCGACCGTCCACGGCTCGGAAGGCGCCTCGTACTCCTCCTCCAGGCCGTCCCGGTAGGAGGCGGGGTCGTCCCAGTCGACGGGGTGCCCCAGTTCCTTGGCGCAGGCGGTCCGCACCGCGATCAGTTGCCCCTCCGCGAAGGCGGTGGCAGCCATCGCCTCGGGGCCGCGCCAGGCGAGGGCCTTCATCCGCCACCCGGGAGAGCCGTACCGCGCCTCGAAGGCGGCGGTCTCATCGGCGTTGCGGTCCTCCTCGAGGTACATCCAGCGTCCAGCCTCGGCGGCGTCGCCGTAGAGCCGGTACACCTCGGCCAGACGCCGGCGGAGCGTCAGGTCATACGGGAAGGACGAGACGAGACCGCGCAAACGCTGGCGCGCGACGGGAACACGGCCGGCGACCAGGTCCGCGTCGACTCGGGCAAGGGTCTCTCTCAGGGGCATGAACGCATGATCGGGTAGCGCGCTGATCGATGGCGACCTGGTTTTGTCGCTTCAAGGCGCTCCCGCCGCGCAGAGTGCGGCCGGCGCCTCGGGCCGCTGCTCCATTCTTAGCCCCGCTCCGGCCCGGCCGCCGACCGCCCGCCCGCCAGTCGGCGAGGCGACGGCTGAGGAGGCAACCCGCTGTGGCTGGGGCGGTCGGCTCCGCGGCTTTACGCAGCCATCATGGGGCGGGCCTCGAAGATCGGGGCCCACATCTGGCTATTGCGGGCAGGCGAGGAGCCGGCCCGATTCGTGGCCGGCGTACGGGCTCGATCTCTCGCCCCATGGCAGTTCCCGCCCAAAGCCGCTGCACCGACCTCGCATACCGTGCGCCCGTGGACATCAACCCCGCTCAGGATTAGCGCACGCAGGCGACAGCCGATCTCTCAGCCCCGGACATGCCGGGCGGAACCGACCCGTTGAGTGACGACGAGATCGTGTCGGACTACCTGGAGCACTCCCGTCGCCTTGCCCGCGAGGTCATCCACGGAGACGATCCCTACGCCACCGCTTTGTACGTGATGGGTGCCACAAGCGAAGTGGACGTCTTCAGCACATACGACCATGCAGGCGGCGTGTATGTCATTTGGGGTGCCCTGACCGACTGGGTTGAACTCAGGCCGCACGAGGAAAACCTTGCGGTGCAGCACATGGTCGCCGCAGCACGGGAATGGCTGGTTCTTGACCATCACGACGATGCCGCCGTGCGCCGCTACCTCGACCACTGGCACGAGATCCTCGGTATCGGCGGAAGGTAGCGAGCGGTCGACCGGCAACCTCCACATCACAACAGCAGATCGCACTTCGTTCGGCAGCGATCGAGCCACCTGGAGGGCTCCCGCCATACGCGTGCCAGGTGACGCGGTGGCGGGCGGGGAGGATGACAGTCTCGCTTCACCACAGGTCAGCGTCTGCCCAGGTGGGCCATGGTTCGCAGCCTCAGTCTTCCAAACCAGGGACATAGGGAGTGGCATCAGCGTGGTAGACGGCCACCTCCTCGACGTCGGACTTGAGCTGTACCGTCCCGTTGCTGCTGTATCCCCTGATGACGTCCCGGGCCTGCTCCCATCGCGCGCTGCCGTAGCGCTCGGACATCCGCAGAGCCCATTCGCGGCGCGTGGACCGGCGATCCCCCAAGAACGGGACCGCGAGGTGGCCTCGCGCGGCACCGCCCACCAGCGCCTGTCTGACGGGTGGCGTCACCGGCCACGCACCTGACAGCCCTGTCACCCGAATGGCCCAATATGAGGTGCCACCCACATGGGTGAAGATCAAGCTGGCTAGTGACCCAACCGAGGCAATGCGTGAAAGGGGAACCACATGCGCATTCGACGAATCCTCGCCGCCGTCATCGCCACGGTAGCCCTCGCCGGACTCGGCCTCACAGGCGCCGCCACCGCCACCGCCACCACCGCCGCCAGCCCCACACCGGGTGAGTGCCAGGACGGCGGCGGAACGGTCGATTGGGCGACCAACACCTGCAAGGGCGGTACGTACGACGGGCAGATGGTCGACTGAGCCCCCCCTGGGCGCCCCGCAGCCACGTGCTGCGGGGCGCTCCCGCGTGAGCGCAGCCGGAGAATCGCAGGGACCGTGCCGAGCCACCGTGCCCGCACCGGATGCGGGCCGGTGCCCGGCGCCGTCCTCGGGACGTGGAGGGGCGCTCGGTGATGACCGATGTCGACAGCTGCCGACAGCTCGGCAGCGGGTCAGGACGTTGGTCGATGAGACGGCCGCAGGTCACGGCCGCCGGCGGTCGGCTGCGGTTGTGCGGATCACGCGGCGTCGAGTTGAGCGGCCAGGAACACCGCTGCCACCGAAGGGCGGACTGCGTACGTTGCACCCGCGCTCCCCTCAGGAGCCTCCCACCAGTAGAACGGAAGCCGCCGCTCACTGTTGCTGTGTCCCTTGCTCATGCCGGACAGCACCCCTGCCACGCGCCGCGCCGGATCACTCTCGTTCGGCCCGCCCAGGACCTTGTCCACCAACTCGGTGCAGTGGATCCCCCGACCGGGATTGCGTAGCAGGTACTCGAACACCCGCCGGGCCTGCGGCGCGATTTCGGTCAAGAACGTCGCGGCGCGCTCCAAGTCCTCCGGACCCCACTCCGAGGCCTGGTAGTGCCCTGCTTCTCCAGCAGTGCCTGACCCATCGTGGATCAGTCTCGGTCAGATACGCCGTCATGCCCGCCCCCAACAATTCGCCCCAGCGTGTGTGTCGTTCGCACCGTACAGATCCGCCAGGACACCGCGTGTCGAATCCGTGGGGAAGTTCTATCGGCAAGCAGTTCAGCAGAGGAAGCGCACAGGTCAAGAGGAGGACGGGACGCCGCCATGGAGCGCCTTCCAGGCGCCGGCGCCGACGCAGCGGCTGACATGCATGGTCTCGTCCGCGTTGTCGTGGTGATCTGAGACGTGCGGCGGTCTCGAATGTGTGTGCGAATTATTTGAACGTTCAGAACACCTGCGTGCGATCCGGCTGTATCGACAGATGCGGCTCGACAGCTGTGGACGCGAAGATCCGCGAGGCCCATGCGGCTGCGCGCTCCCGAAGCCGTCCCACAGCGAGGGCCGCGACCTCTGGGCCGTCTCCGGGTCGTGAAAGATCGGCCGAGGTCGACAGGGGACGCCTGAGGGTGACGGGAGCCTCACCCATCTGACCTGGGCGGCCCCAAACGATCTGCGACACTGGACGCACCATGCCTGCACCCGGAGAACTCACATTCGTCGCCCCGCGCGGAGCCAAGAAGCCGCCGCGGCACCTTGCCGACCTCTCGCCCGAGGAGCGCCGGGAGGCGGTCGCGGAACTGGGGGAGAAGCCGTTCCGTGCGAAGCAGCTCTCGCAGCACTACTTCGCGCGCTACGCCGACGACCCCGCCGCGTGGACGGACATCCCGGCCGCGGCGCGCGGCAAGCTGGCGGAGGGGCTGCTGCCGGACCTGATGTCGGTCGTGCGGCACAGCAGCACCGACAACGACACGACGCGCAAGACGCTGTGGCGGCTGTTCGACGGGACTCTGGTCGAGTCGGTGCTGATGCGCTACCCGGACCGGGTGACGATGTGCATCAGCTCGCAGGCGGGCTGCGGCATGAACTGCCCGTTCTGCGCCACCGGCCAGGCCGGCCTGGACCGGAACCTGTCGACCGGGGAGATCGTGCACCAGATCGTGGCGGGCATGCGCTCGCTGCGGGACGGCGAGATCCCGGGCGGGCCCGCGCGGCTGTCCAACATCGTGTTCATGGGCATGGGCGAGCCGCTGGCCAACTACAAGCGGGTCGTCGGCGCCATCCGCCGGCTGACCGACCCGGAGCCCGACGGCCTGGGGCTGTCTCAGCGGGGCATCACGGTGTCGACGGTGGGCCTGGTCCCGGCGATGCTGCGCTTCGCGGACGAGGGCTTCAAGTGCCGGCTCGCGGTGTCGCTGCACGCGCCCGACGACGAGCTGCGCGACACTCTGGTGCCGGTGAACACCCGCTGGAAGGTGCGCGAGGTGCTGGACGCCGCGTGGCACTACGCGGACGTGTCCGGCCGCCGGGTCTCGATCGAGTACGCGCTGATCCGGGACATCAACGACCAGGCGTGGCGGGCCGACCTGCTGGGCCGGCTGCTCAAGGGGCGCCGCGTCCACGTCAACCTGATCCCGCTCAACCCGACCCCCGGCTCGAAGTGGACGGCCTCGCGGCCCGAGGACGAGCGGGCGTTCGTGGCGGCGCTGGAAGCGCACGGCGTGCCCGTGACCGTCCGGGACACCCGCGGTCAGGAGATCGACGGCGCCTGCGGTCAGCTGGCGGCTTCCGAGCGCTGATCCGCGCTTGCTATCGTGACGGTCGTTTGCGGCCGTTTGCCGTGACATCACACAAAAGAACATCCGACAGGGGAGCGCAGACAGCGCTGAGAGTGCGGCAGAGCCGCAGACCCTCGGACCTGATCCGGGTCATACCGGCGTAGGGAGTCACACATGAGCACCACCCGTCGGCGTGCGGCCGGCACCGTCCTCGTCGTCGCGCTCGGCGCGACCGCGCTCGCCGCCTGCGGCAGCGACGGCGGCGACACCGCCGAGGGCGGCAGCACCTCCAAGACCGTGACGCTGGTCAGCCACGACTCCTTCGCCGCGTCGAAGGGCGTGCTGAAGGAGTTCACGAAGCAGACCGGCTACACCGTCAAGGTGCTGCGCGGCGGCGACGCCGGCGCCGCGGTCAACCAGGCCGTGCTGTCCAAGGGCAACCCGCAGGGCGACGTCTTCTTCGGCGTCGACAACACGCTGCTGTCCCGCGCCCTCGACAACGACCTCTTCGAGCCGTACGAGGCCAAGGGCCTCGACAAGGTGCCCGCGGGGCTACAGCTCGACGCCGCGAAGCACCGCGTCACGCCCATCGACTTCGGCGACGTCTGCGTCAACTACGACCGGAAGTACTTCGCCGAGCACAAGCTCGCCGTGCCGGAGAGCTTCGACGACCTCGTCAAGCCCGAGTACAAGGACCTCCTGGTCACGGAGAACGCCGCCACCTCCTCCCCGGGCCTCGCCTTCCTCCTCGCCACCACAGCGAAGTACGGCGACGAGGGCTGGCAGGACTACTGGAAGAAGCTCAAGGCCAACGGCGTCCAGGTCGTCGACGGCTGGGAGCAGGCGTACTACGACACCTTCTCCGGCGCCGGGGGCGGCAAGGGCGACAAGCCGCTCGTCGTGTCCTACGCCTCCAGCCCGCCCGCCGAGGTGCTCGGCCTGAAGACGCAGCCCGCGCAGGGGCCGACGGGCGTCGCGACCGGCACCTGCTTCCGGCAGATCGAGTTCGCGGGCCTGCTCAAGGGCGCGAAGAACACCGAGGGCGGCAAGGCGCTGGTCGACTTCCTGCTGGGCCGCGCCTTCCAGGAGGACATGCCGCTGAACATGTTCGTCAACCCGGTCCGCGACGACGCGGAGCTGCCCGAGGTCTTCACCAAGTACGCGCCCGCCATCAGCGATCCGGCCACCGTCGCGCCGGAGAAGATCGCCGAGAACCGGGAGCAGTGGGTCAAGTCGTGGTCCTCGCTCGTGCTGAAGTAACGAAGACCGCCGGGGGGACGCGCGCGAAGGCGGCGGCCGTCCGGCCGCCGGCGGTGCGGCTGGGCCTGATGGCCGTGCCGGTCGCCTTCTTCGCGCTGTTCTTCGGCTATCCGGTCGCCGCCATCGTCACCCGCGGGCTCCGCGAGGGCGGACGGTGGCGGTTCGGCCGGTTCGCCGACGTCCTGGGCGAGCCCGACATCCTGCACGTGCTGTGGTTCACCTGCTGGCAGGCGGCCGCGTCCACCGCGCTCACCCTGGCGATCGCGCTGCCCGGCGCCTATGTCTTCGCCCGCTTCGACTTCCCCGGCAAGCAGGTGCTGCGCGCGGTGGTGACCGTGCCCTTCGTGCTGCCGACCGTCGTCGTCGGTTCGGCCTTCCTCGCGCTGCTCGGGCGCGGCGGGCTGCTGGACGAACTGTGGGGCGTGCGCCTGGACACCACGGTGTGGGCGATCCTCCTCGCCCACGTCTTCTTCAACTACGCCGTGGTCGTACGGACCGTGGGCGGGCTGTGGGCACAGCTCGACCCCCGGCAGGAGGAGGCCGCGCGGGTCCTCGGCGCGGGGCGGCTCGCGGCCTGGCGGAAGGTGACGCTGCCCGCCCTCGCCCCCGCGGTCGCCGCGGCCGCGCTGATGGTCTTCCTGTTCACCTTCACCTCCTTCGGCGTCGTCCAGATCCTCGGCGGGCCCACCTTCTCCACCCTGGAGGTGGAGATCTACCGCGAGACCGCCCAGTTGCTGGACCTGCCGACGGCGGCCGTGCTCACGATCGTGCAGTTCGCCGCCGTCGCGGCGATCCTCGCCGTGCACGCCGGGACCGTACGGCGCAGGGAGAGCGCGCTGCGGCTGGTCGACCCGGCCCGCACCGCGCGGCGGCCACGCGGCGCCGGCGAGTGGGGGCTGCTCGCGGGGGCGCTCGGCGTGGCGGCGCTGCTGATCCTGCTGCCGCTCGGCGTGCTGGTCGAGCGCTCCCTGCACGGCCCCGACGGCTACGGCCTCGACTACTACCGGGCGCTGAACTCCGCGGCCGACAGCGGCGGGACCTTCCTTGTGGCGCCGGTCGCCGCGGTGTGGAACTCCCTCCAGTACGCGGCCGCCGCCACCGCGATCGCCCTGGTCGTCGGCGGGCTGGCCGCGGCCGCCCTCACCCGGAGGGCCGGGCGTCTCGTCCGCGGCTTCGACGCCCTGCTGATGCTGCCGCTGGGCACCTCGGCGGTGACCATCGGCTTCGGCTTCCTCATCACCCTCGACGAGCCGCCGCTGGACCTGCGCTCCTCGTGGATCCTCGTGCCACTGGCCCAGGCGCTGGTCGGCGTGCCCTTCGTGGTGCGCACCATGCTGCCCGTGCTGCGCGCGGTCGACGAGCGGCAGCGCGAGGCGGCGGCGGTGCTCGGCGCCTCCCCGCTGCGGGTGTGGCGGGAGGTCGACCTGCCGCTGGTACGGCGGGCGCTGCTGGTGGCGGCGGGCTTCGCGTTCGCCGTGTCGCTCGGCGAGTTCGGTGCCACCGTCTTCATCGCCCGCCCCGACAACCCCACCCTCCCGGTGGCGGTCGCCCGCTTCCTCGGGCGGGCCGGTGAGCTCAACTACGGCCAGGCGATGGCGCTCAGCACCGTGCTCATGCTGGTGTGCGCGGGCGCGCTGCTGGCCCTGGAACGCATCCGCATCGACAGGTCGGGGGAGTTCTGATGTCCCTGTTGCGACTGGACGGCGCCACGGTGCGCTTCGGCGGGCGCGCCGCCCTGGACGCCGTCGGGCTGGACGTCGCCGAGCACGAGACGGTCTGCGTGCTCGGGCCGAGCGGCAGCGGCAAGTCCACCCTGCTGCGGGTCGTGGCCGGGCTGCAGCCGCTCGACGCCGGGCGTGTGCTGCTCTCCGGCCGCGACCAGGCGGGCGTGCCCGTGCACCGGCGCGGCGTCGGGCTGATGTTCCAGGACCACCAGCTCTTCCCGCAGCGCGACGTCGCCGGAAACGTCGATTTCGGCCTGCGCATGCGCGGCGCCGGTCGCGCCGAACGGGAGCGCGCGGTCGCCGAGTTGCTGGATCTCGTCGGCCTCCCCGGCGCCCAGCGGCGGGCGGTCGGTTCGCTCTCCGGCGGCGAGCAGCAGCGTGTCGCCCTGGCTCGGGCGCTGGCGCCCGATCCGCGGCTGCTCATGCTCGACGAACCGCTCGGCCAGCTCGACCGCGGACTGCGCGAGCGCCTGGTGGTCGAGTTGCGCGGGCTCTTCCGCAGGCTCGGCACCACGGTGCTCGCCGTCACCCACGACCAGAGCGAGGCCTTCGCCCTCGCCGACCGTGTCGTCGTCATGCGCGACGGCCGCGTCGAGCAGGCCGGCACGCCGCTGGAGGTGTGGCAGCGGCCCGCCTCGGAGTTCGTCGCCCGCTTCCTCGGCTTCGACAACGTGGTGGCCGCCACCGTCACCGGCGATGCCGCCGACACCGCCTGGGGGAAGATCCCCGTCCCGCCGGGCTCGCCCCAGGGGCCGGCCCGGCTCCTCGTGCGACCGGCCGGCGTACGGCTCGTCCCGGCTGCGGACGGGCTGCGCTGCGAGGTGCTCGCGCGCACCTTCCGCGGCGACCAGGTCACCCTCCGCCTGCGCCCGGAGGACGGTCCCGGGCTGGAGGCCACCTGCGCCCTGCGCGACGCCCCCGCCGAGGGCGACACGGTGGGCGTTGCCTTCTCGGCGGACGAGGTCGTGGTGCTCGACGCGTAGACCCTCTGTCCCGTCAGCCGCCGCGTGGGCCTGCTCGGTGTGCGGGTGGATGGTGGCGGTGCTGCCGGTTTTCGGCTGTCCCACCGTCTCGCTCCCTTCGGTCGCAGGGCGGCGGGCTGCGGATGGGGAGGGTGGCGGTTCGGGGCTTCGTTGCGGTGTGCGGGCCGGTGCGTGGCGGGTGTTCAGGCGCCGGAGCGGGGTGCGTCTCCGGTGGCTTGGGTCTCGTTGCCGTCCGCGGGTATAGATGGCCGCTTCCACGCCTACTCCCGGTGGTGGGCGCGCCTGCCGTGACCTGCGTCTGCGGCTGATTCGGGGTGCTGGTGGGGGGTGGGCGGGACATCGGGCCCGCTTTCACCGACTATGTCGGCGAAACAGAGCCCGATCTCGGAAACCGACCTGCCGAACCCATGTCCTGTCGGGGAATCAGCCGCAGTCGCCGGTTACGGCGGGCGCGCCATCCACGGAGGGTGGGCGTGGTCACCGGCCATCTCTACGCGCGGACGGCGACGAGACCGGCACCCTATGAACAACAGGCCCCGCTCCGGCGCTTGGACCCCGGCCACCCACCCAGCCGCACACCGCCGACCCGCCCCAGGCCCCACCCTCCCCTCCGCAGCCAGCCGCTGTGCGACCGAAGGGAGCGAGACGAACCCGCACCCGACCACCGTGCGTGCCGGCGCTACCCCGCCGTGCGGGCCCTGAATCCGGGCTAACCCCGCGTCAGGCGCATCAGCGCCTGCGGGGCGTCCTCGACGGAGTCGACCAATGCGATGCGCGGCTCCATGGAGCGGCCGTCGGCGAGCGCCTGGAGCAGGGGCCACGCCGGCAGGCGACGGGTCCAGTGGTCGCGGTCGACCAGGACCATGGGGCGCGGGGCGCCGTTGGACTCGTAGTAGTTGGGCGTGGTGTTGTCGAAGATCTCCTGCACGGTGCCCGCGGCCCCCGGCAGGAAGACGACGCCTGCGTTGCAGCGGGCCAGCAGGCCGTCCTCGCGGGTGGCGTTGGCGAAGTACTTGGCGATGTGCTCGGCGAAGGCGTTCGGCGGCTCGTGGCCGTAGAACCAGGTCGGTACGCCGATGGAGGCCCCGCCGCCGGGCCGGCGGTCGCGGATCTCGAAGGCCACGCCCGCCCAGTCGCCGATGGACGGATGGAAGGACGGCACCTTGGCCAGGGACTCCAAGGCGTCGGCGAGCATCGCGTCCTCGAAGGGCGCGGCATACGCGCCGAGATTGGCGGCCTCCATGGCCCCGGGACCACCACCGGTGGCCACGGTCAGGCCCTCGCGGGCGAGTGCCCTGCCGAGGCGGGCGGCGCCGTCGTAGGCCTCGGTGCCGCGCTCCATGGCGTGGCCGCCCATGACCCCGACGACGCGGGCGCCGGAGACGAGTTCGTCGAAGGCGTCGGAGACGGCGTCGTCGTGGATGCTGCGGAGCATCGACGCATATATGTCGCCGCGTCCCCGGGTGCGCAGGAACCACTCGTACGCGCGGGCGTCCGGCGTCGCCGCGTAGCCGTCGGCGAGCCCCTCGTAGAGGGCGTCCGGGCTGTAGAGCGCACCCCGGTACGGGTCGAACGGCAGATCCGGCACCGGGGGGAAGACCATGGCGCCGCGGGCGCGGACGTGTGCGGCCGCCTCGGGCTCCATCGGGCAGCCCAGGAACACGGCCTCGGCGGTGTCGGCGGAGAGCAGGACGGGGGTACGGGTCGTCAGATCGACCGACTGGACGCGGTGTCCGCACAGCGATCCGGACGCGGCGATCCGGTCGAATTCCTCGAGGGACTCGATTTCGTGATCGTTCGGCGTCAGCACGCCCGCCACCCTAGCGCCCGCGGCGGAGGCCCCCGCCGCGGGGCTCCCGCGGCGCTACCGCAGCGGCAGCGTGCCCAGGTGGGCGATGAGCAAGGTCAGCGGGAGGGCGGCACCGAGGACGGCGAGGGCGCGTACGGCGGCGGCGTTGCGCAGCAGCGCGGCGGGCGCGCCGAGGCGGGCGAGGGCCGCGGTGGCCGGACGGCGGGCGCGCTTGGCGTCCACGGTCGCGGTGAGGACGGTCGCGAGGGCCGACACGGTGACGAGGCAGGCCCCGAGCACGGTGAGCGGGCCGACGGGATGCACACCGGCACCGAGCCGGTCGCCGCCGACGAGCGCGGTGGCGGCCACGGCGCACAGGGCGCCCAGCGGCCGGCCGACGAGCGAGGCCTCCTCCTGGAGCGCGCGGCCCGCGAGCAGCCGCAGGGCACTCGGGTGGCAGGCCGCCAGCAGCCGCCCGCACAGATGGACGAGCCCCGGCATGGCCAGCACCATGCCCGCGGCGGTCAGCAGCCAGCCGCCGACGACGGCCGGAGCGGCATGGCCCAGGCCACCGGGCAGCGGCAGCATGCCGCCGGAGACGGGGGTACGGCCGTCGCGGGCGGAGGTGATGCCGAGGGCCAGGCCGATCGCGACGAGGGCGGCGCCCCACGGCAGGCCGGACGGTGCGCTCTCGCGGGTGGCGGGCGCGTCCTCACGGGTCCGCCGGGGCCGCAGTGCGACCGCCGCCGCGACCGCCGCGGCCAGCGGCAGCGTGGCGAGCAGGGTCAGCGCGCCCACGAACGGCAGCCGCCGGTCCGCGCCGAGCAGTTCGGCGGCGCCGCCGACCGGCCCGGGGCCGGGCAGGTCACCGCGCAGGTAGAGGAAGCCCAGGAGGGCCGCCAGGACGCCCAGCCCGCAGTTGAGCGCGGAACTCGCCGCGGCCAGCAGGGGCAGCCCGTGCCGGCCGAGCCCGGCCGCGGCCAGGCCCGCGTGCAGCCGTCCGCTCGGTTCCGTACGGGCCACGAGCACCGACAGATGGACGGTGGCGGCGAAGGGCACCGCGCACCAGAGCAGCCGGACGGTGCTGTCCGGGGCGTCCTCGGGATGCGCGAGGGCGTGGCCGAGCACGGCGAGCAGCAGGAAACCCGTGCCCGCGGCCGCGGCGGCGACCAGCAGCCGGCGCAGCAGCACCTCGGGCCGGGAGCCGAGGGCTACACGGAGGCTGAGCACGAGTCGGCGCCCTCCCGTTCCTGGTACGGCATGCCCGCGACGAAGCGCCCGTCGACCAGGGTGACCACCCGGTCCGCGAGGGCGACGACCTCGGGTTCGTTGGAGGCGAGCACCACGGTGATGCCGTGCGAGCGGGCGGCGCTGGTCAGCATGCGCAGCACCTGGGCGCGGTCCGCGCGGTGCAGCGGGGCGGTCGGCTCGTCCGCGAAGACCACGGAGGGCCGGTTGACCAGGGCGCGGGCGATCGCCACCCGTTGCCGCTCCGCCTGCAGCAGCCGGCCGGGACGCTTGCGGGCGGCCCCGCCGATGTCCATCCGGTCCAGCCACTCCTGCGCGGCGGCGCGGGCCGTGCGGTACGGGACGCCGCAGAGCAGGAGCGGCAGCGCGGCGTTCTCCCGGACGGTCAGCTCGGGCAGCAGTTGCGGGCTGCTGTCGATCCAGCCGAAGCGCTCGCGCCGCAGGCGTTCGCGGGCGGACACTCCCAGGGTGTGCACGGGGGAGCTGTTGAACCACACCTCGCCCTGTTCGGGCAGCAGTTCGCCGGACAGGCAGCGCAGCAAGGTGGTCTTCCCGGCGCCGTGCGGGCCGAGGACGCCGAGGATCTCGCCTTCCCGTACGCCGAGGGACACGCCGAGCAGAGCGGGTGAGCGGTCGTGCGTGTGGCGCAGGCCGCGGGCCCACAGCACGTCGTTGTCGGGTGGGTTCACGTTGGCCTCTAACGAACGCGGGGAGTCCGGGTCACTGCGGCACCGTACGCGGCCCGTGGCACCCGGCCCCGGTTACGGACGGGCTTTCCCGGGCGCGGCCACCCGTGCGGACTAGCGCGGTTTCCGCCGTGGACGCCTACGGGCCGGGGCACGCGGCGTGCGTGCCCCGGCCCGTGGATGCTTCGGCGAGTGAGCCGAAGGGGCGCGGCCGGTGTCGAAGGGGAGAACGCGCGGAGGTCCCGAGGAACGAGGGACCGAGCACGATCGACCTCCCCCGGCCTGGCGGCCGGGGGCGCCCCCAACACCGGCCGGAGCGCCCCGGAGGCGAACCGAGCCTCGAAAAGGCCGATCAGAGCTTGGTCCAGGCCTCCGTGAGGACGGTGCGCAGGACGCCCTCGATCTCGTCGAACGTCGACTGGTCGGCGATCAGCGGCGGCGCGAGCTGGACGACCGGGTCGCCGCGGTCGTCGGCGCGGCAGTAGAGGCCGTTCTCGAAGAGCGCCTTGCTGAGGAACCCGTACAGGACGCGCTCGGTCTCCTCGTCGGTGAAGGTCTCCTTGGTGGCCTTGTCCTTCACCAGTTCGATGCCGTAGAAGAAGCCGTTCCCGCGGACGTCACCGACGATCGGCAGGTCGTGGAGCTTCTCCAGGGTGGCGCGGAAGGCGCCCTCGTTGTCGAGCACGTGCTGGTTGAGCTGCTCGCGCTCGAAGATGTCGAGGTTGGCGAGGGCGACCGCCGACGACACCGGGTGGCCGCCGAAGGTGTAGCCGTGCAGGAAGGTGTTGTCGCCCTTGTAGAAGGGCTCGGCGACGCGGTCGGAGATGATGCACGCGCCGATGGGCGAGTAGCCGGAGGTCATGCCCTTGGCGCAGGTGATCATGTCCGGGACGTAGCCGAACTTGTCGCAGCCGAACATGGTGCCCAGCCGGCCGAAGGCGCAGATGACCTCGTCGGAGACGAGCAGCACGTCGTACTGGTCGCAGATCTCGCGGACCCGCTGGAAGTACCCGGGCGGGGGCGGGAAGCAGCCGCCCGCGTTCTGCACCGGCTCCAGGAAGACGGCCGCGACGGTGTCGGGGCCCTCGAAGAGGATCTGCTGCTCGATCTGGTCGGCGGCCCATCGGCCGAACGCCTCGGGGTCGTCGCCGAAGAGCGGGGCGCGGTAGATGTTGGTGTTGGGCACCTTGTGCGCGCCGGGGACCAGCGGCTCGAACGGGGCCTTGAGGCCGGGCAGGCCCGTGATGGACAGGGCGCCCTGCGGGGTGCCGTGGTAGGCGACGGCCCGCGAGATGACCTTGTACTTGGTCGGCTTGCCCGTGAGCTTGAAGTACTGCTTGGCGAGCTTCCAGGCGGTCTCGACCGCCTCGCCGCCGCCGGTGGTGAAGAAGACCTTGTTCAGGTCGCCGGGGGCGTGGCCCGCGAGGCGCTCGGCCAGCTCGACGGCCTTGGGGTGGGCGTAGCTCCACACCGGGAAGAAGGCGAGCTCCTGGGCCTGCTTGTAGGCGGTCTCGGCGAGCTCCACGCGGCCGTGGCCGGCGTTGACCACGAAGAGCCCCGCCAGGCCGTCGATGTACCGCTTGCCCTTGTCGTCGTAGATGTACGTGCCCTCGCCGCGCACGATGGTCGGCACAGGGGCGTTCTCGTACGACGACATGCGGGTGAAGTGCATCCACAGGTGGTCGTACGCGGTCTTGGACAGGTCCGCGCTCATGGCTATCTGGTTCCCCAGGTGTAGGTCTGCTTCCGGAGCTTGAGGTAGACGAAGCTCTCGGTGGACCGCACGCCGGGCAGCGTGCGGATCCGCTTGTTGATCGTCTCCAGGAGATGGTCGTCGTCCTCGCAGACGATCTCGATCAGCAGATCGAAGGAGCCCGCGGTGACGACGACGTACTCGACCTCCGTCATCTCCGCGAGCGCGTCGGCGACGTGTTCGATGTCGCCTTCGACGTTGATGCCGACCATCGCCTGCCGCCGGAATCCCACGGTGAGCGGGTCGGTGACGGCGACGATCTGCATGACGCCCTGGTCGAGCAGCTTCTGGACGCGCTGGCGCACGGCCGCCTCGGACAGGCCCACGGCCTTGCCGATGGCGGCGTACGGGCGCCTGCCGTCCTCTTGAAGCTGTTCGATGATCGCCTTGGAGACGGAGTCGATCACAAAGGCGCCGTTGGAGCCCCTGGGATCCGGAGTACGAGTGGCCACGCACCCCACTCTGCACGAGAGGTCAGCCGTCACGCAAGCCCTGATCGATGAAATCCGTGGTTTGGGGACCTCAAACTCACGGAATCCATTGTTTCGGAGTTTCGGCTATGTCGAATACGGCAGTCCTGCAGGTAGGCTGGTGCCCGTCTCACACATCGGACAGGAACAGGGAGAGGTGCAGTGAGCGAGCTCCGTATCTTGCGCAACCACATCAACGGAGAATTCCGCGACGCCGCCGACGGGCGCACCACCGATGTGGTGAACCCCGCCACCGGTGAGGTCTACGCGACCGCCCCGCTCTCCGCCGCCGCCGATGTCGACGCGGCGATGGCCGCCGCCGCGGCCGCCTTCCCGGCCTGGCGCGACACGACGCCGTCCGAGCGTCAGAAGGCGCTGCTGAAGATCGCCGACGCCTTCGAGGCGCGCGCGGACGAGCTGGTGGCCGTCGAGAGCGAGAACACCGGCAAGCCGATCGGGCTGACCGCCAGCGAGGAGATCCCTCCGATGGTCGACCAGATCCGCTTCTTCGCGGGCGCCGCCCGGCTCCTCGAGGGCCGCTCTGCCGGCGAGTACATGGAGGGCATGACCTCGATCGTCCGCCGTGAGCCGGTGGGCGTCTGCGCGCAGGTGGCCCCGTGGAACTACCCGATGATGATGGCCGTCTGGAAGTTCGCCCCGGCGATCGCCGCGGGCAACACGGTCGTCCTGAAGCCCTCGGACACCACCCCCGCCTCCACCGTGCTGATCGCCGAGATCATCGGCGAGATCCTGCCCAAGGGCGTCTTCAACGTCGTCTGCGGCGACCGGGAGACCGGCCGGCTGATGGTCGAGCACCCGACCCCCGCGATGGCCTCCATCACCGGCTCCGTACGCGCCGGCATCCAGGTGGCCGGCAGCGCCGCCAAGGACGTCAAGCGGGTCCACCTCGAGCTCGGCGGCAAGGCCCCGGTCGTCGTCTTCCAGGACACCGACATCGCCAAGGCCGTCGAGGACATCGCCGTCGCCGGTTACTTCAACGCCGGCCAGGACTGCACCGCCGCCACCCGCGTCCTGGTGCACGAGTCCATCCACGACGAGTTCGTCTCCCAGCTCGCCAAGGCCGCCGCCGACACCAAGACCGGCGCCGCGGACGACGAGGACGTGCTCTACGGCCCGCTCAACAACGCCAACCAGCTCGCCCAGGTGACCGGCTTCATCGAGCGCCTCCCGGCGCACGCCAAGGTCGAGGCCGGCGGCCACCGCGTCGGGGACAAGGGCTACTTCTACGCCCCGACCGTCGTCTCCGGCCTCAAGCAGGACGACGAGATCATCCAGAACGAGGTCTTCGGCCCCGTCATCACCGTGCAGTCCTTCACCGACGAGGACCAGGCCGTGGAGTGGGCGAACGGCGTCGAGTACGCCCTGGCCTCCTCGGTGTGGACCAAGGACCACGCGCGCGCGATGCGCATGTCCAAGCGCCTCGACTTCGGCTGCGTGTGGATCAACACCCACATCCCGCTGGTCGCCGAGATGCCGCACGGCGGCTTCAAGAAGTCCGGCTACGGCAAGGACCTCTCCGCCTACGGCTTCGAGGACTACACCCGCATCAAGCACGTCATGACGTCCCTGGACGGCTGACACCCGCCGCGCACACCCGCCACGGCCCCGGACACACCCCCGTGTCCGGGGCCGTGGCACGCGCGCGTACGCTCCGCGGCATGGAGGATCGAAGAACCCTCGAACAGCGCATACGCGCATGGCTTGTCGTCTTCGTCGTGTGCCTGGTGCTGAGCGGCGTCACCGCGTTCCCGCTCGTGCACGAGGTCCGGTGGCTGGACGGCTGGGGCCTGCCCGGAGCCGTCGGCGACTGGATCTCCCGCGTGCGGGAGGGACTTGACGCCACCGACGCGAAGTACCCGTTCATGATGTACGGCACGGACTGGCTCGCCTTCGCGCATCTGGTGATCTCCGTCGCCTTCTACGGGGTCTGGCGCGACCCGGTGCGCAACATCTGGATCGTGGAGTGGGCCATGATCGCGTGCGTCGGGATCATCCCGCTCGCGGCGATCTGCATCCCGCTCCGCGACCTGCCGCTGTGGTGGATGCCCGTCGACATGGCGTTCGGCGTCGTCGGCATCGTCCCGCTGCTGATCCTGCGGCGGATGATCAAGCGGCTGGAGCGCTTGGGCACGGAGTCGCCCGTACCCGCAGGGGTCTGACGGACCGGGGCCGCCTGGTGTCCGACGGGCCGTCTCCGCGGGGCGGCGGGCCGTCGCCGCCCTCACCGGCCGCCGAGCACCTCGCGCAGCACGGCGATGCGGTTGCTCGTGACGGCGTCCGCACCGAGCCGTTCCAGCCGGCGCATCGTGCGCCGCAGGTCCACCGTCCAGGCGCCGACCAGCAGGCCCTCGCCGCGCGCCCACTCCACCAGGGGCGGGCGCACCAGCCCGAAGCGCAGATTGATCCAGCGCGGCCGCAGCTCCGACAGCAGAAGCGGCGGTACAGGCGCGGAGGTCTTCCAGGTCAGCGCGATCTCCGCGGCCGGGTCCCGGTCCCGGACCGCCAGCATGGCGAACGCCTCGCCGCAGTAGTACGTACGGTCCCCGGCGCCCGCGTCGCGGACCGCGGCCAGCACCGGTGCCGCGGACCGCGGCAGGGTGAGGTCGACCAGGGCCCGGCAGCCGTCGACGGCGGCGAGCGCCTCGTAGAGGGTGGGGACGCCGTGCGGCAGCCGGTCCGAGGGTGTGTCGGCGACGGCGGACCCCACGCCCCACAGCCGCTCCAGCGTGGGGTCGTGGAGCAGTACCGGCACGCCGTCGCGGGTCAGCCGCACGTCCATCTCCACCGCGTCCGCCCCCGCGCGCAGCGCGCTGCGCAGCGAGGGCAGGGTGTTCTCGCGGTGGTGGTACGGGTCGCCGCGATGGGCGATCGCTAGCGCTGCCATCCGGCCAGGTAGGCGTCGATCTCGGCGGTGAGCCGCGCCTTGCCGGGGGTGTCCAGGAAGGAGGCCTCGACGGCGTTCCTGGCGAGCTGGGCCAGACCGCCCTCGTCGAGCTGGAGCAGCCGCGCGGCCACCGCGTACTCGGTGTTGAGGTCGGTGCCGAACATCGGCGGGTCGTCGCTGTTGACGGTGACGAGCAGGCCGGCCGCCACCATCTCCTTGATGGGGTGCTCGTCGAGCGTGGCGACCGCCCGGGTCGCGATGTTCGACGTCGGGCAGACCTCCAACGGGATGCGGTGCTCGGCCAGATGGTCCAGCAGGCGCGGGTCCCGGGTGGCGCTGGTGCCGTGGCCGATGCGCTCGGCGCCCAGTTCGGTGAGGGCGTCCCAGATCGTCTCCGGGCCGGTGGTCTCGCCCGCGTGCGGCACGCTGTGCAGGCCGGCGGCGCGGGCGCGCTCGAAGTACGGCTTGAACTGCGGGCGCGGCACCCCGATCTCGGGCCCGCCCAGGCCGAAGCTGACCAGTCCGTCAGGCTGCAGTTGGGTGGCGATGCGCGCGGTCTCCTCGGCGGAGGCCAGTCCGGCCTCGCCCGGGATGTCGAAGCACCAGCGCAGCACGATGCCGAACTCCGCCTCGGCCGCCTTGCGGGCGTCCTCGATCGCCTCGACGAACGCCTTGTCCGGGATGCCGCGGCGGACCGAGCTGTAGGGGGTGACGGTCAACTCGGCGTAGCGGATGTTCTGCCGCACCATGTCCCGGGCGACCTCGTAGGTCAGCAGGCGCACGTCCTCCGCGTCGCGGATCAGGTCGACGACGGAGAGGTAGACCTCGATGAAGTGCGCGAAGTCCCGGAAGCTGAAGTACTCGGCGAGGGCGGCGGGGTCGGTGGGCACCTTGGAATCCGGGTGCCGCGCGGCCAGCTCCGCCACGATGCGGGGCGAGGCCGAGCCGACGTGGTGTACGTGGAGCTCGGCCTTCGGGAGCCCCGCGATGAAGGCGTCGAGGGCTGACGCGGTGTCGGACATGTCGTGATCCTCCTGCGGGGTCGGCGGCGACCGCCATCGTAAACGCGAAATTGCCTCCGTCCGGCGTCTTCGCAGGCCATAGCATTGCCCGACGTAGCCACCAGGAAGGCAGCGATGTCCCACGACCCCGAGAACCCGACGCCGCGCGACGCCGCGAGCGACATCCCCGCGGCGGTACCGGCCGCCCAGGCGGAACCGGCGGCTGCTGCGGAACCGGCGGACATACGGCCCGCCGAGGACGACGGGGCCCGGGACGAGACGGCCGACTTCGAGCTGCCCGCGCCTTCCGCGCCTTCCGCGCCGGTGGCCGGGGAGACCTCGGCGGTGCCGGACGCGCCCGTGACGTCCGGGACGGTCGGGGATGCGGCGGTTGGGGGTGCCGCGCCTGCCGGGGTTCCGGTGGCCGATGCCGTACCCGTCGACGCCGTGCCTGTCGATGTTCCGGTCGCGGACGCCGCGCCGTCCGTGCCGGTGGCGCCCGCGCTTTCCGTGCCGGAGGCGGGGGAGACCTCGGCGCTGCCGGGCCCGCGCGTGACGTCCGGGACGGCCGGGGATGCCGCGCCTGTCGACGTTCCGGTGGTCGATGCCGTACCGGTCGACGCCGTGCCTGTCGATGTTTCGGTCGCGGACGCCGCGCCCTCCGTGCCGGTGGCGCCCGCGCTTTCCGTGCCGGAGGCGGGGGAGACCTCGGCGCTGCCGGGCCCGCCCGTGACGTCCGGGACGGCCGGGGATGCGGCGGTTGGGGGTGCCGCGCCTGTCGGGGTTCCGGTGGCCGATGCCGTACCGGCCGACGCCGCGCCGTCCGTGCCGGTGGCGCCCGCGGGGCCCTCCGCGCCGGAGCCGGTTCGGCCGGTGGACGTCACCGCCACGGTGGACGGGCCCCAGGACGTCGCGCCGCAGCCCGCGCCGCCCGCCGAGGTGCCCGCACCGCGTGCCCCCTGGGCGCCGCCGGTGCCGCCCGCTCCCGGATACGGCCACCCCGCCGTGCCGGCCGGGTACAACCCCTGGGCGCCGCCCCCGGCCCCGCCCCCGCCGGTGCCGCCGCAGGAGCCCGTGGCGTTCACCAAGAGTCCGGTGCCGGAGGACGCACCGGCGCCCGTGCCGCCGCAGCAGCCCCACGATCCCTGGGCCCCGCCGTCTCCGGACACGACGGCGGCCATGCCCCCGCAACCGCCCCACGCCACCTTCCCCGGCCATCCCGGCGCCCCCGCGTATCCGGGTTACCCCGGCTACCCGGGCCAGGCCGGCTATCCCGGATACCCCGGTTATCCCGGATACCCCGGCTACCCGTCGTACGGGATGGGCCCGTACGGCGGATGGGCACCGCCCGCCCCACGCAACGGCGTCGGCCTGACGGCGATGATCCTCGGCATCGTGGGGGTCGTCCTGGGCATCGCGTGCTTCGGGGCGTTCCTCGGCCTCCCGCTCGGCATCGCCGCCGTCATCTGCGGCATCATCGGCCTGCGGATCGCCAGGCGCGGCCAGGCGACGAACCGGTCGCAGGCGATGACCGGTCTCATCCTCGGGATCGTGTCCGTGGCCCTGGCCGGCGTGATGATCGTGGTGCTGGTCGGCGGGATCCAGGGCGGCTGGTTCGACGGGATGGACGACGAATTCGTCGCCTCGCAGAACGCGGAGTGGGACGACCCGCTGGAAGCCGACGGCACGGCCATCTACGACAACGGGGTCCATGTCACGGTCTCGGATCCGCGGCGGACCGGGGACGTTTCCAAGAGCCTGCTCGGGAAGGGCACCGCGGTCACTTTCAGCGTCGAGGTGGTCAACACCGGCGAGGACCTCGCCGACCTGCACGACGGCGAGATCTCGGTCTACAGCGACGACACCGATGATGAGAGCCTGCTGGACCTGTCCTCCGGGAGGGGTCTGCCCGACGAACTCGAGGCGGGGGAGCGCACGACCACGGAGGTCATCGTGGTCGTCCCGGAGGAGGAAGAGGACGGCAGCATCGAGGTCGAGGTCGCACCCGGCTACGTCTACGACTACACCTACTGGCACTTGGACGTCCTGCCGTAACGGGCGCCGCGCCCGGCGGCGCCGCGCGGCTCAGCGCCGGACCGCCTCCAGCGCGAGCAGCGCGACGTGCAGCGACAGGCAGGACTCCACCTGGTCGAGGTCGATGCCGAGGATGCGTTCCACCCGGTGCAGCCGGTCGTAGAAGGACGGCCGCGACAGGTGCGCGGCGTCGGCCGCGGCCGACTTGTTGCGGCCGCTGTCCAGGTAGACGGTGAGGATGCGGACGAGGTCCGTGCCGTGCTCGGCGTCGTATGCCAGCAGCGGCCCGAGTTCGCGCTCCACGTAGGTCTGCAGCCGGGCGTCGTCGCGCAGCAGGTGCAGCAGCCCGCGCAGCCGGACGTCCGGCAGCCGGTAGTAGGCCCGCCCGCCGCCCGCCACCACCTTCTTGTCGGAGGGCTGTGTCCGGCCGCCCTCACCGCGTCCCCCGTGCATCGCGGCCTCCGCGACCTGCGCCGCCTCCAGCAGGGTGCGGCGGGCGTCGCGCAGGGAGCCGACCGAGGACCCCGCCGCCATGACGAAGGCGGGTCCGCCGTCGGGAGCGGGTTCGGTCAGCCGGGTGAGCGCGGCGGCGAAGTCCTCCAGCGCGGTGTGCTCGTCGTCGGAGGGGCCGAGGGAGACCAGCACGCCGACACCGCCGTCGTCGAGCGTGCCGGTGAGCGCGGTCAGTCCGCGTTCGCGCACGGCCTGGGCGGCGGTCTCGGTGAAGTCCCGCAGCCGGGCCTGCGCTTCCAGCGCCGCCGACGCCGGACCGCCGCGCAGCCGCAGCATGACTCCGACCAGCCGGCGGCCCTCCAGCGGCAGACCCAGCGCCCGGGCGCGCAGCGCCACATCGGAGACGGTGAGGGCATGGGTGAGGATGCCGGAGAGCAGGGTCCGGTGGGTCTGCCGCTCCAGCGACTCGCGGTCGCGCTCCAGCAGACGGTTCAGCGCGAGGGTCGCGGCTCCGCGCTCCAGCAGCACGGTGTGCCGGTGCGGGCGCTCGTCGGACTCGGGGGCCGCGTCCGGAGCGGGTTCGCCGACGACGATCAGGCGGCCCCAGTCGCGGCCGCGCGCCCCGACCGCGGTGACCAGCCAGCCCGACCGCGGGTCGTGGCCGGTGCGTCCGGCGGGACGGACCCCGCGGCTGCGCCGTTCCCAGCCGTCGAGCAGGGCCTGCGGGTCCCGGCCCGCCGGGTCGAAGGCGAGCACCTGGTGGGAGAGGTTCTCCAGCACGACCGGCGCGCCCGCCATCCGGGCCACCTCCCGGACGACCTCGTCGGGCTCCGCGCCCTCGACGGACAGCTCGTTGAAGGTCTGGTGCACCGCCTCGGAGGCCCTCAGTTCCGTCAGCTGGGCGTCGACGACATGGGCGTGCACCGCCTCGGTGACCGCCACGAAGCGGACCTCGGTACGGAGCACCGCCAGCGGCAGTCCGCGTCGTTCCGCCGCCCGGACCAGCGGGCGCGGCAGGGTGTCGGCGTAGCGCCGGCCCAGCTCGACGACCAGGCCGGCGGCGCCGACGTCGGCGAGGTCGTCGATGTAGCGCGCCAGGGACTCCTTGTCGTCGGGCAGCATCACGCCCGTGGTGAGCACCAGCTCGCCGCCGTGCAGCATGCCCGCGATGTCGGCGAGTTCGCTGATGTGCACCCAGCGCACCGGGTGCTGCAGTCCGTCGGAGCCCGCGACCACCTGCGGCGAACCCCGCCTGAGCACGTCCAGTCCCAGGACCTCGGCGACGGTGGGAAACACGGGTGACCTCCGGGGCGGAACGGGGCGGGCTGCCCTGTCACGGTAGCTCCAGGGTGTAAAGGCCCCGGGGAGACGGCATGCGATGTGTCCGTTGCCCGGCACGCGCGGCGCCCGGCATCGTCCAGCGTGACGATCTGTTGTCGGCCCTCAAGTGAACACAGAATTCGTCGCGTAACCAAAAGGCAACAACGGAATCACTTGTTGGGGCGAGCCTACTCTGTCAGGATCGTCCACCAATCCAAGCTTTGGCCACGCCACCAGCGGAGTGCGAGGAGAAGACGATGGACACCGGCACCAGCGGCGAGTTCGACGTACGGGAGCGTTTCGCCGAGGGGGCCCAGTACATCGGCGGAACCCTGCGCGGCGGCACTTCGGGACAGCGGCACCCCGTGGTCGACCCGGCCACCGGCGAGACCGTCCACTCCTGCGAACTGGCCGGCACCGCCGACGTGGACGCCGCCGTCGCCGCCGCGAAGGAGGCCCTGCCCGGCTGGTCGGGCGCCACCCCCGGCGAGCGATCCGAGGCCATGCACCGCTTCGCCGCCGTCCTGGCCGGGCAGGCCGCGGAGTTCGCGTACGCCGAGTCGCTGCAGTGCGGCAAGCCGCTCCGGCTGACCACGGAGTTCGACGTCCCGGGCACCGTCGACAACACCGCGTTCTTCGCGGGCGCGGCCCGCCACCTGGAGGGCAAGGCCGCCGGGGAGTACTCGGGCGACCACACCTCCTATGTGCGGCGCGAGCCCGTCGGCGTCGTGGGCTCCATCGCGCCGTGGAACTACCCGCTGCAGATGGCCGCCTGGAAGATCCTCCCGGCGATCGCCGCGGGCAACACCATCGTGCTCAAGCCGGCCGAGCTGACCCCGCTGACCTCGCTGATGTTCGCGCAGGCGGCGACCGAGGCGGGCATCCCGGCCGGCGTGGTCAACATCGTCACCGGCGCCGGCAGGGACGCGGGCGAGCACCTCGTGGGGCACCCGGACGTCGCGATGACCTCCTTCACCGGATCCACCGCGGTCGGCAAGCGCGTCGCGGAGATCGCCACCGCCACCGTCAAGCGGCTCCACCTGGAACTCGGCGGCAAGGCGCCCTTCGTCGTCTTCGACGACGCCGACCTGGAGGCGGCGGTCCACGGCGCGGTCGCGGGCGCCCTGATCAACACCGGCCAGGACTGCACCGCGGCCACCCGCGCCTATGTGCAGCGCCCGCTCTACGACGCCTTCGTCGCCGGGGTCGCCGATCTCTTCTCCGGCATCCGCGTGGGCGATCCCTTCGACGCCAAGACCGACCTCGGTCCGCTCATCTCCCACGTCCAGCGCGACCGCGTCGCCGCTTTCGTGGAGCGTGCCCGCTCCTACGCCATGGTCGTCACGGGCGGCGAGGCCCCCGCCTCGCCGGGCGCCTTCTACCGGCCCACGCTGGTCACCGGCGCCGCGCAGGACAGCGAGATCGTCCAGTCCGAGATCTTCGGACCGGTACTGGTCGTGCTGCCGTTCGACAGCGATGATGAAGGTCTGGCCCTGGCCAACGACACGCCGTACGGCCTGGCCGCGTCCGCATGGACCCGTGACGTGTTCCGCGCGGGCCGTGCCACCCGTGAGATCAAGGCGGGATGCGTCTGGGTCAACGACCACATCCCGATCATCAGCGAGATGCCGCACGGGGGGTACCGGGCCTCCGGGTACGGCAAGGACATGTCGGCGTATTCCCTGGAGGAGTACACGCAGGTCAAGCACGTGATGTATGACAACACCGCGGTCGCCAGGAAGGACTGGCACCGCACGATCTTCGGCGACCGCTGACCCTCGGCCGCCGGCCCTCCGGGACCGCCCCCACCGGCCCGCCAGCCCGTCCGTCCCACGCACCACCGCCCCTGGAGGCCGCACCGCAATGGAGATGTTCGAGGGCCTGTCCGAGCCCGTACGCAAAGCGTGGGAACGCAGCCTGGCCAACGGGAGGGCGGCCTCGCTCAGCCGGCGCCGCGTGCTCGGCGCCGGACTGGGAGTCGCGGGCGCCGGGGCGCTGTCCGCCTGCGGCATCCCGGCCGCTACCAACAACCAGGGCGGCGTGAAGAGCGACGACCTGTCCGACAAGGACAAGTCGCTGGTCTTCTCGAACTGGCAGCTCTACATCGACATGAGCGACGACGAGAAGCACATGCCGACCCTGGAGGCCTTCGAGAAGAAGACCGGGATCAAGGTCAAGTACAGCGACGACATCACCGACAACGTCGAGTTCTTCGCCAAGATCAAACCGCAGCTCGCCGCGGGCCAGTCCACCGGCCGCGACCTGGTCGTCCTCACCGACTGGATGGCCGCCCGGATGATCCGGCTGGGCTGGGCCCAGCCGCTGGACCCGACCTACCTGCCGAACGCGTTCACCAACCTGGAGCAACGTTTCCGCAACCCCGACTGGGACCCCGGACGCGCTCACTCCTACCCCTGGCAGGGCATCGCCACCGTCATCGCGTACAACGAGAAGGCCACCAAGGGGAAGAAGGTCGGCAGCGTCTCCCAGCTGCTGGACGACCCCGACCTCAAGGGGCGCGTCGCGATGCTCAGCGAGATGCGCGACACCATAGGCATGACCCTGCTGGACATGGGCAAGCGGCCCGAGTCCTTCACCGCGGACGACTTCGACGCGGCCGTGGCCCGGGTCCAGAAGGCCGTGGACAACAAGCAGATCCGCCAGTTCACCGGCAACGAGTACACCGACGGCCTCGCCTCGGGGAACATCGCCGCGTGCGTGGCCTGGGCCGGCGACCTGGTCCAGCTGCAGGCCGACAACCCCGAGATCAAGTTCGTGATCCCGCCCGCCGGCTACATCTACTCCACCGACAACATGCTGGTTCCGGCGGGCTCGAAGCACCGCAAGAACGCCGAGCTGCTGATCGACTGGTACTACCAGCCCGCGATCGCCGCCGAGCTCGCGGCATGGGTCAACTACATCACGCCCTGCGCGGGCGTGTACGAGGAGCTCCTCAAGATCGACAAGGACGTGGCCAACAACCCGCTGATCATTCCCAACGCGGAGATGAAGGCGAAGGCCCATCCCTTCCGGTCGCTCTCCTCCAAGGAGGAGACCGCCTTCGAGGACAAGTTCGCCAAGCTCATCGGCGCCTGACCGGCCACCGCAGTTAGGGATCTGACGACATGACCCAGCAGACCGCACCGCGCACCGACGAGCCGGCCGGCGGCAAGAGCCCCGCCTCCGCGGGCGGCGCCGTGACCCTCTCCGGCATCGGCAAGGAGTACGGCGACTTCACCGCCGTCCACCCACTCGACCTGACCATCCCCGAAGGCTCCTTCTTCGCGCTCCTGGGCGCCTCCGGCTGCGGCAAGACCACCACGCTGCGCATGATCGCCGGCCTGGAGGACCCCACCAGCGGCACCGTCCGCATCGGCGACCAGGACGTCACCGGCCTGCCGCCGTACAAGCGGCCGGTCAACACGGTCTTCCAGAACTACGCGCTCTTCCCGCACCTCGACATCTACGAGAACGTCGCCTTCGGCCTGCGCCGCCGCGGCGTCAAGTCCGTCAAGACCCAGGTCGGGGACATGCTCGACCTCGTCGAACTGGGCCACCTCGCCCGCCGCAAGCCGCACCAGCTCTCCGGCGGCCAGCAACAGCGTGTCGCCGTCGCCCGCGCCCTGATCAACCACCCCAGGGTGCTGCTCCTCGACGAGCCGCTGGGCGCCCTGGACCTGAAGCTGCGCCGCCAGATGCAGCTGGAGCTCAAGCGCATCCAGACCGAGGTCGGCATCACCTTCGTGCACGTCACGCACGACCAGGAAGAGGCCATGACCATGGCCGACACCATCGCCGTGATGAACGCGGGCCGCATCGAGCAGCTCGGCGCCCCCACCGACCTGTACGAGAACCCGAGCACCACCTTCGTGGCCAACTTCCTCGGCCAGTCCAACCTCATCGAGGCCGAGGTCGCCGGGACCGGCGGTGACGACCTGCTGCTCAGCGTCGGCGACGGGCGCCTGGCGATGCCCACCGCGCGCTGCGTCCCCTCCGTACGGGCGGGCGACAAGATCCTCGCCGGGGTCCGCCCGGAGAAGATCACCATCCTCCACGCCGACGACGCCGCCGAGGTCCCCGAAGGCCGCAACAGGATCACCGGCCGGATCGTCGACGCGAGCTTCATCGGGGTCTCCACCCAGTACGTGGTCAACAGCCCCTGGTGCCCGGAATTGGCCGTCTTCGCGCCGAACGTGGAACGCGACGGCCGCCTGGTCCCCGGTGCCGAGGTGGTGCTGCACTGGAACCCCGCGCACACCTTCGGTCTCGACGCCGCGCAGGACATCGAGGCCGGGGAGGTCAGCGCGTAATGGCCGCCCTTTCCACCGCCCCCTCGGGGGCGCCGGAGGAGACCCCGCCGGTCCCGTCCGGCGCCGCCGCCCGGCGGCGCAGACTCGTCCCGTACTGGCTGCTGCTGCCCGGCATCCTGTGGCTGCTGGTCTTCTTCGCGGCGCCGATGGTCTACCAGGCGTCGACCTCAGTGCAGACCGGCTCCCTGGAGACGGGCTATCGGGTCACCTGGCACTTCGCGACCTACTGGGACGCGTTCAGGGAATACGACGTCTTCTACCTGCGCTCGCTGATCTACGCCGGCATCGCCACCGTGCTGTGCCTGGCGATCGGCTACCCGCTGGCGTACACCATCGCCTTCAAGGCGGGGCGCTGGCGCAATGTGCTGCTGGTCATGGTCATCGCGCCGTTCTTCACCAGCTTCCTGATCCGCACCCTGGCCTGGAAGACGATCCTCGCGGACGACGGCTACGTCGTCACCGCGCTGGACAAGCTGCACATCCTGAACGTCACCGCGTCCCTCGGCATCACCGCCGACGACCGCGTGCTCGCCACCCCGCTGGCGGTGGTGTGCGGTCTGACGTACAACTTCCTGCCCTTCATGATCCTTCCGCTCTACACCTCGCTGGAGCGGATCGACCCGCGGCTGCACGAGGCGGCGGGCGACCTGTACGCCCGCCCCTTCACCACCTTCCGCAAGGTGACCTTCCCGATGTCGCTGCCCGGCGTGGTCGCCGGCACGCTGCTCACCTTCATCCCCGCCTCCGGCGACTACATCAACGCCGAGCTGCTGGGCAGCCCCAGCGAGCAGATGATCGGCAACGTCATCCAGTCCAAGTTCCTCACGGTGCTCGACTACCCGACCGCCGCCGCGCTGTCCTTCATGCTCATGGCCGCGATCCTGGTGATCGTGTCCGTCTACATCCGCAAGGCCGGGACGGAGGAGCTGGTCTGATGCCGGTGCTCACCTGGGTGCGACGGCACCTCGTCGTCTTCGCGGGCGTGGCCGCCCTCGCCTACATGACGATCCCCAACGTGATCGTCCTGGTCTTCTCCTTCAACCAGCCCAAGGGACGCTTCAACTACTCCTGGAACCACTTCTCGCTCGACGCCTGGGCCAACCCCTGCGGTGTCGGCGACATGTGCGACTCGGTGGCGCTGTCCCTGCAGATCGCCGTCCTCGCCACCCTCGGCGCCACGATCCTCGGCACCATGGTCGCCTTCGCGCTCGGCCGCTACCGCTTCCGCGGCCGAGGCCCGGTGACCGGCCTGATCTGGCTGCCGATGGCGATGCCGGAGATCGTCATGGGTGCCTCGCTCGGCACCCTGTTCCTCAACATGCGCATCCAGTTCGGCTTCTTGACGATCCTCATCGCGCACATCATGTTCTGCCTCAGCTTCGTGGTGACGGCGGTCAAGGCGCGGGTGATGAGCATGGACCCGCGACTGGAGCAGGCCGCCCAGGACCTGTACGCCACGCCGTGGCAGACGTTCTGGCGGATCACCTTCCCGATCGCCGCCCCCGGCATCGCGGCGGGAGCGCTGCTGAGCTTCGCGATCTCCATCGACGACTTCATCATCACGCAGTTCAACGCCGGCCCGGCCACCGTGACCTTCCCGATGTTCGTCTGGGGCGCCGCCCAGAAGGGCCTGCCCGTCCAGGTGAACGTCATCGGCACGCTGATGTTCGTCACGGCGGTGCTCTGCGTCGTCGTCGGGCAGCTGCTCAGCCGCCGCAGGAAAGCCCATAGTTAATCCGCCGACCGCATCCGCAAAGGTGTGAGACCCCCATGGATCCAGCCCGTTCGCTCGCCGACGCGCAGCCGACACCGTTCTGGCTGGAGGACCCCGGCAGGCCGCAGGCGGGATCCGCCCTCGTCGGCGACGAGCACTGCGATCTGCTGGTGGTCGGCGGCGGCTACACAGGGCTGTGGACCGCGTTGCTGGCCAAGGAGCGCGACCCGCGCCGCGACATCGTCCTGATCGAGGGCAAGGAGGTGGGCTGGGCGGCGTCCGGCCGCAACGGCGGCTTCTGCGCCGCCAGCCTCACCCACGGCCTGGCCAACGGACTCGCCCGCTGGCCCGAGGAGTTCGGGCGGCTGGAGGAGCTGGGCAACCGCAACCTCGACGGCATCGAGGAGGCGGTGGCCCGCTACTCCATCGACTGCGACTTCGAACGCTCCGGCGAGATCGACGTCGCCACCGAGCCCTACCAGTTCGACGCCCTGCGGGCGGCCGCCGAGGAGGCCGCCCGGCACGGCGTCGAACTGGAACTGCTCGACCGCGACCAGGTCCGCGCCGAGGTCGACTCGCCGACCTTCGTCGGCGGGCTCTGGGACCGTACGGGCGTCGCCATGCTGCACCCGGCGAAGCTCGCCTGGGGCCTGCGGCGGGCCTGCGAGGAGCTGGGAGTCCGCGTCTACGAGCACACCCGGGCCACCGAACTCGCCCGCAACGGCTCCGGCATGGCCGTCCGCACCCCCTACGGGCGGGTCTTCGCCCGGCACGTCGCCCTCGGCACCAACGTCTTCCCCTCGCTGGTGCGCCGGGTGCGCCATTACGTCGTCCCCGTGTACGACTACGCCCTGGTGACCGAGCCGCTGACGCCCGAGCAGCTCGGCGCGATCGGCTGGAAGAAGCGCCAGGGGCTCGGCGACAGCGCCAACCAGTTCCACTACTTCCGGCTCACCGCCGACAACCGCGTCCTGTGGGGCGGCTACGACGCCATCTACCCCTACGGGGGCCGCCTCGACGCCGCCCGCGACGAACGCCCGGAGACCTATCTGAAGCTCGCCGGGCACTTCTTCCGCTGTTTCCCGCAGCTGGAGGGAGTGCGCTTCACCCACGCGTGGGGCGGCGCGATCGACACCTGCTCGCGTTTCTCCGCCTTCTACGGAACCGCCCACGACGGAAAGGTCGCCTACGCCGCCGGCTACACCGGCCTCGGCGTCGGCGCCACCCGCTTCGGCGCCGACGTCATGCTCGACCTGCTCTCCGGCGAGCGCACCGAGCGCACCGGGCTGCGGATGGTCCGCACGAAGCCGCTGCCCTTCCCGCCCGAGCCGCTGGCGTGGGCGGGCATCGGCCTCACCAAGTGGTCCCTGGACCGCGCCGACCGCAACGCCGGCCGGCGCAACCTGTGGCTCAAGGCCATGGACCGGCTCGGGCTCGGCTTCGACAGCTGATCCGGCCGCCTCGCCCCGGCCGCCGCGCCCTGTGATCCGGATCACCCCATCGGGCCGGGTGAAACCCGCGTAATGATCCGCCCGCGGCTCCCTCTCTCCGCGTGACAGCACGACAGCGCACACACGGAACGGAGGAACCGGCATGGTGGGCACAGACGCGCGGGGCGCGGTCGAATGGCTGGTTTCCGTGGCACCCGACCCCGACGCCACCCGGTGGGAATGGGAGCGCCACCCCCTCGGGGTGACGCTCCTGCCCGCCGGGCGGCTGTGGGACGTCCTCATCCTCACCGGCGAACTGGGCTACCCGACGCTCGACGTCCTCACCCGTCTCGTCGACCGCCCGGGCCCGGTCCTCGCCGACTTCGGCGACTCCCGCATGGGCTACTTCGTGCCCCCGGGCACCGCCGCCCGATGGATCGGCACCGGGGTCCGCACCGCGGGCCCCGGCACCTGGATCGTGGTCCCCTATCCCGGTCGCGCGACGGGCGGCGTCCGCTGGCTCGTGCCGCCGGACGGCACCGGCACCCTCACCGACCCCGGCGTCCTGGAACTGGCCATGCACGAGGCGGCGGCCCACCTGGCGGGACGGCGCGGCCGTGAACCGCGCGAGTGACCCCGCGCCCGGGGGCCCGCCGGCCGTAGGCCCCCGTGCGCGACACTGGTGCCATGATCCGCACGGAACGCGGCCGGCCCCGGAGCGGCCCCGGATACCCGGGCGCGCCCCGGCGCGCCGCCCTCGCCGTGCCGACCGCCGTGGTGGGCTGACATGCCCCTCACGCCCGGCCAGGCGCACCTCGTCGAGACCGCCCTGCCCGTCTGCGAGCACCACGGCCTCGCCGTGGCGGGCGGTCTCGCGCTGATCGCGCACGGCTTCGACCGACGTCCCTCCCGCCACCTCGACCTGGTGACCTTCAGTTCCACGCCGGCCGCCGACATCGGCGCGGCGCTCGCGGCCGCGTACACCGGTGCGGGGTACGACGTGGCCCCACTCCCGGGAACACCCCTGGCGGCCCATCTCGGGACGACCGCGCCGGGCGGCGCCGCCCACGCGGTCCATGTGGCCAAGGAGCCGCTGTCCCGTCCCCCGGTCCGCCTTGACCTCGGCCTGTCCCGGCCCGTTCCGGTGGTGGCGCTGGAGGACTGCGCCGCCCTCAAGGTGGCCGCCGTCGCCGACCGTGCCAAGGTGGGCGACCTGGTCGACGTCCACGCCCTCAGCGCGTACTTCCCGCCGGGGGAACTGCTGGCGATGGCCGTCCACCTCGACGAGGACCTCCAGCCCCGCGTCCTCGCCGACCGGCTCGACAAGCTCGTCGAGGCCGACGACGCCGCGTATGCCGCGCGGGGACTGGACGGGGAAGGCGCCGCCGCCGTCAAGCGCTGGGCCTTCGACTGGGCGCAGGACATCCGGCTGGACCTCATGGAGGGCATGGAGCACCCCGACGACCTATACGACCTGTAAAGCTCCCGGCGGGGACGCCGACACCTTGGTGCTTGAGGGTGTCCTCGGCTCTGACGAGACTGGCAGGAGACGAGGAGAGGAAGGTCCGCCGTGACCGACAAGCACATCACGCACTGGATCGCAGGACGGGCGTGGACCGGCACCGCGGAGCGGCACGGGGACGTGTACGACCCGGCGACCGGTGCGGTGACCGGTCAGGTGGACTTCGCGTCGATCGCCGAGGTCGACCAGGCCGTGGGTGCGGCCGCGGCCGCGTTCAAGGAGTGGCGGAACGCCTCGGTCGCCAAGCGCACCTCGGTGCTCTTCGCCTTCCGCGAGCTGCTCAACGCCCAGCGCGACGAGCTCGCCGCGATCATCGTCTCCGAGCACGGCAAGGTGCACTCCGACGCGCTCGGCGAGATCGCCCGCGGCCTGGAGGTCGTCGAGTACGCGTGCGGCATCCCGCAGCTCATCAAGGGCGGCTTCACCGAGCAGGCCTCGACCGGCATCGACGTCTACTCGATCCGGCAGCCGCTCGGCCCGGTCGCGATCATCTCGCCCTTCAACTTCCCGGCCATGGTGCCGATGTGGTTCTTCCCGATCGCCATCGCCGCGGGCAACACCGTGGTGGTCAAGCCCTCCGAGAAGGACCCGTCCGCCGCCAATTTCCTCGCGGAGCTGTGGAAGCGGGCCGGCCTGCCGGACGGCGTCTTCAACGTCGTGCACGGTGACAAGGTCGCCGTCGACCGCCTCCTGGAGCACCCGGACGTCAAGTCCGTCTCCTTCGTCGGCTCCACCCCGATCGCCCGCTACGTCTACGAGACCGGCACCCGCTACGGCAAGCGGGTCCAGGCCCTGGGCGGCGCCAAGAACCACATGCTGGTGCTGCCGGACGCCGACCTGGAACTCGCCGCCGACGCCGCCGTCAACGCCGGCTTCGGCGCGGCCGGCGAGCGCTGCATGGCCGTGTCCGTCCTCGTCGCGGTCGACCCGATCGGCGACGAGCTGGTCGAGAAGATCAAGGAGCGGATGGCCGGCCTCACGGTCGGCCCCGGCTGCAACGCCGCGTCCGAGATGGGCCCGCTGGTCACCGGCGCCCACCGCGACAAGGTGACGTCCTACCTCGACGCCGGCCTCGCCGACGGCGCGACCCTCGCCGTCGACGGACGCGCGCACGCCGTCACCGGCGACGACACCGAGGACGGCTTCTGGCTCGGCCCGACCCTCTTCGACGACGTCAAGCCCGGCATGTCCGTCTACAACGACGAGATCTTCGGCCCGGTCCTGTCCGTGGTCCGCGTGGGCTCGTACGACGAGGGCCTGGAGCTGATCAACTCCAACCCCTATGGCAACGGCACGGCCATCTTCACCAACGACGGCGGCGCGGCCCGGCGCTTCCAGCACGACGTCGAGGTCGGCATGGTCGGCATCAACGTGCCGATCCCGGTGCCCGTGGCCTACTACTCCTTCGGCGGCTGGAAGGCCTCGCTCTTCGGCGACACCCACGCCTACGGCCCGGACGGCGTCCACTTCTTCACTCGCGGCAAGGCCGTCACCCAGCGGTGGCTCGACCCGAGCCACGGCGGCATCAACCTCGGTTTCCCGACCAACAACTGACCGCCAGGGCGGCGCCCGCCAGCAGGGCGCCGCACAGCAGCCAGCTCCCCACGACGTCGAGCGGCCAGTGGTAGCCGCAGTAGACCAGGGAGACCCCGACCGCGCCATTGAGCAGCACGGCGGCCGCGACCAGCAGCCGCCGTGCCGCTGTGCGTACCAGCCAGGGCAGCAGGAGCAGCACGGCCCCGCCGTAGGCGACGGCCGCTGTGGCGGTGTGGCCGGAGGGGTACAGCCCGGGATAGCCGGGGGAGAGGGTCAGCGAGCCGGGGCCGGCCCGGCCGATCTGCTGTTTGACCAGGCTGACCAGCAGCGGTACCAGGGCCATCACCACCGCGTACGCCACGGGCGGCAGCCACGCGCGGCGCAGTCCGGCGCGCCGGGCCCGCCGCATGGTGTAGGCCATCGCAAGGAGCAGCACGGGTACCGCGACCTGGGCGTTGCCGAGATCGGCCAGGAACTGGCCCACGGGGGAGCGGTCGGCGGGACGGAGAGAAGGTCCCGCGAGGGCGGAGCGCACCGGCCCGTCCAGTGCCAGCAGGCGCCCTCGTATCGCCTCCTGCCAGGTCAGCAGTCCGAAGAGCGCCGTGCACACGACGGCCACCAGAGAAGTTGGCCGCCCCGGAACAGGGGGGAGAGTTCCGGGGCGGCCAGAACGATCGCCGTACCGCCCGCCCCGGGGGGTTTGGGGCAAGCGGCCGACCGATCGGCGAGGATTGCCGGAGCCTTCGGCTTCGGCGCTGTGCGCGAGGGCACTGCTGTGCCGGTGATGGGGAGTCACCGGCAAAGTGTCGCCCGCGGACTTCCGCAGACGGGGTGTTTCTTCCATCTGCGGAAACCGTACGTCACCGGCGAGCCGCCCGGCAGGGGTTGCACCCTCCCGCCATCAGGCCCGCACACGTTCTTCACGCTGTGTGTCGTACACGCTCGGTCACGGGCGAACCACCTGATCACAGGCGGGCGAACGCGCTCTCGATGATGTCCAGGCCCTCGTTGAGGAGGTCCTCCCCAATGACCAGGGGCGGCAGGAAGCGCAGCACGTTGCCGTAGGTGCCACAGGTCAGGACCACCAGGCCCTCGGCGTGGCAGGCCTTGGCGACGGCGGCGGTCACCGCGGGGTTCGGGTTCTTGCCGCCGGGCTCCACCAGTTCGATCGCGATCATGCCGCCGCGGCCGCGGACCTCGCCGATGACGTCGAACTTCTCCTGCATGCCGCGCAGCCGGCCCAGCATGATCTCGCCGATGCGGCGGGCCTTGCCGTTGAGGTCCTGCTCCTTCATCGTCTCGATGGCGCCGAGCGCGGCGGCGCAGGCCACCGGGTTGCCGCCGTAGGTGCCGCCCAGGCCGCCGGAGTGCGCGGCGTCCATGATCTCGGCACGGCCGGTCACCGCGGCCAGCGGCAGACCGCCGGCGATGCCCTTGGCGGTGGTGATCAGGTCCGGGACGATGCCCTCGTCCTCACAGGCGAACCACTGGCCGGTGCGGCAGAAGCCGGTCTGGATCTCGTCCGCGACGAAGACGATGCCGTTCGCCCGGGCGAACTCCGCCAGCTTCGGCAGGAAGCCCTTGGCCGGCTCGATGAAGCCGCCCTCGCCCAGGATGGGCTCGATCACGATCGCCGCCACGTTCTCGGCGCCGACCTGCTTGGTGATCATGTCGATCGCCTGGGCCGCCGCCTCCTCCGCGCAGTTCTCCGCGCCGGTCAGCCACCGGTACGGGTAGGCCAGCGGCATGCGGTAGACCTCGGGCGCGAACGGGCCGAACGAGTGCTTGTACGGCATGTTCTTCGCCGTCAGCGCCATCGTGAGGTTGGTGCGGCCGTGGTAGCCGTGGTCGAAGACGACCACGGCCTGGCGCTTGGTGTAGGCCCGGGCGATCTTCACCGCGTTCTCGACGGCCTCGGCGCCCGAGTTGAACAGCGCGGTGCGCTTCTCGTGGTCGCCCGGGGTCAGCTCGTTGAGGGCCTCGGCGACCTCCACGTAGCCCTCGTACGGCGTCACCATGAAACAGGTGTGGGTGAAGTCGGCCAGCTGCGCGGAGGCCCGGCGCACCACGGCCTCGGCGCTGTTGCCGACCGAGGTCACCGCGATGCCGGAGCCGAAGTCGATCAGGGAGTTGCCGTCCACGTCCTCCAGGACACCGCCGCCGGCGCGGGTGACGAAGACGGGCAGGGTCACGCCGACACCGTTGGCGACCGCCGCCGTCTTGCGCGCCAGCAGCGCCTGCGACTTGGGGCCGGGGATCGGGGTGACGAGTCGGCGCTCCTGGGCCAGATCGGTCATGGCGGGCGTACTCCTTCGAACCGTGGTCTTTTCTCGCAGGCTAAGCCCGTACGGCGGGGCCCCGCACACTCCGATAGGGCGCACTGCGGAATGGCTCTTCGACGTGGCGGACATGAGGGTGCCAAGATCCTTCAGACTGCGGTGGCCACTCGACTACATTGAGTGCGGACCTGCGAGGGGTGGCACACGCGATGGACATCGACGGTACGCACGAGAAGCCCGCGGCGCCTTCACCCGGAGGCCCGGGCCCGCAGCCGGGCACACCGCCCGTACCGGGTGCCCGGCCGATGCCGGGCACCCCGCCCGCGCACGCCGGGCCCCCGCCCGTACCCGGCGCCCGCCCGGGCCCCGCCGACCCGGGCGACCAGGACGCCCGCACATGGCGCGACGGCGGCCAGGGCCCCGCCCCGGTCCCGCCCCCGCTGCCCCCCGGACCGCCCCCGCACCCGCTGCCCGGAGCCCGCCCGGGAGCCGCCGCGTGGCACGCCCCGGCACCCCCCGCACCGGCCGCCGCGCCCGACGGGTCCGGCTTCCTCGCCTGGCTCCGGGCCCCGCGCCCGCCCGCCGCCCCCGGCGTCTGGCGCCTCGGCCACCGGCCGCGGCCCGCCGACGACCCCGACGCCGTGCCGGGCCGCCAGCTCGTCGCCGGCGCGTTGATCTCCTTCCTCGGCGGCTGGCTCCTGTGGTCCCTGCTCTGGAACGGCTACCTCGGCAGCTACTGGCTCTGGCCGCTACTCGCCCTCACCCCCGAGTCCTGGCGCGCGTCGGGCGGCAACCAGACCGCCTACCTCTGGGCCTCGTACCTCTACTACGCGATCATCGGCGGCGCTCTGCTGGTCTTCTTCGCCCGGGTCGGCCGCTGGGCGGAGCTGTGGCGGCGCCACATCTCCGTGCCGCTCCGGCGGGCCCGGGAGGAGGAGCGGACGGCCGCGGGCCACGAGCCCGCCGACCCCGCCCAGGACCCGGCAGCCTTCCCGGCGCTCCGCCAGGGCGGTGCCGCCGACGCCGCGGACCGGCTCGCCGAGGACGCGCGCTCCGGGCTGATGAACGACGTCGACTTCGCGCGCATCGCCCGCGCCTGGCAGTCCGTACGCTCCGAACCCGGCCGGCTCACCGCCTTCACCGACACCGTCCTGCGGTACGGGGCGGCCGCCTGCGCCCACCCGTCCGGCGCCCGCGACCTGCCCGCCCGCGCCGCCCGCCACGATCTGCTCGCCGGCCAGGTCCGCATCGGCGCCGCCCCCGACGACGAGCGCAACCCCCGCTCCCACCGAGGCGCCGGCTACGCCCTCGACCCGACCGTCCTCGGCACGTCCCTGCTGGCCGTCGGACCGCCCGGCTCCGGCAAGACCGTACGCATCGTGCGGCCCGCCCTGGAGTCCCTGTGCCTGCAGGCCCTCGCCGGACGCGCGGCCGTCGTCGTGGTCGGCACCGAGGGGGCGCGGCTGGCCCCGGACGACGCCTTCGACGTCGTCGTCAAGATCGGCCACCCCGACTCGGCGTACGACCTCGATCTCTACGGGGGCACCACCGATCCCGACGAGGCCGCGGGCTTCCTCGCCGAGGCGCTCGTCGGCGACCTCGCCGCGGCCCTGCCCGGCGGCGACAGCCGGCGGGCCGCCACCGCGCTCGCGCAGCTCCTCGGGCCCTTCCACGCCGCCCACGGCCGCTTCCCCTCCGTTCCCGAACTGCGCGAACTCCTCGACGGCACGCCCTCGGCACTGGCCGCGCTGCGCTCGGCCCTGACGGACCGCGGCGCCGCCGCCCAGGCCCAGTTGCGGGAACTCGACGCGCGGGAACGGCAGTCCGCGCGCCCGGGCGACGCGGGCCCCCTGCTCGCCGACCGCATCGCGCTGCTCGACCGGCCCGCCTTCGCGGGGTTCTTCGACACCACGGGCGGCAGCCACCCCTTCTCGCTGCGCGGCCTGGAGCACCCGCTGCGGGTCCGTATCGACCTGCCCGAGCGGGGCCACGCCGAGGTCTCCCGGATGCTGGCGCGGCTCGTCCTGGCCCAGTTCGCCGAGTGCGCGGCAGCGCGGCAGGACCGTTCCCTGTTCGCCTGCCTCGTCCTCGATGACGCCTCCCACACGGTGACCGCCGAGTCCGTACGCGGCCTGCAGCGCATGCGCTCCGCCAACGCCGGCGCGGTGCTCACGCTGCGGACCCTGGACGACGTCCCCGAGGCACTGCGCGGCACCCTGCTGGGCGCCGTCGGCTGCCGGGCCGCCCTGGCGGGCGTCACGGCCTGGGACGGCGCGCGGTTCGCGGAGGTCTGGGGCAAGGAATGGGTCGACGTCCAGGACGTGACCAACCGGCAGATCATCGCGGACGAACCCCTGACCCGGGCTCTGCACACGGTGCGGCGGCTGGTGACCGGGAAGGCGGTCACGGCGGAGTCCGTGACGGTGCGGCGGGTCGAGCGCGAGCGGTGGTCCGCGTCGGACCTGGCCCACGGGGTCCCTGCGGGGCATGCCGTTGTGTCGTTGACCGCGGTGCAGGGGGAGCATGCGCCCCCCGTGCTCGTCGATTTGCGGGCCTGAGGGGTCGTCGTGCCTGCGGCCCGTGCCTCGTGTGCGGGTGCGTTGTGGTTGCGGTTGGGGTTTCTCCCCCGCCCGCCCTCCCGATTGCCCGGCGCGGTCAGTGACCGCGCCGCTGCGTGTGTGGGTGGGCCGGGTGCGGGGCCTCCGGGGCTGGGCATTCTGGACGCATATTTACGTGCGTGGCGGGCACCTGCTCTTCTTGCCCCGGGTGCCGCACACAAATACGCCCAGTGTCCAGAACGCCCACCCTCCCCCAGCCTTCGGCCGGGGGTGCCCCCAACTCCCCCGCCCCCTCCGTCTCGTAGCGCGCCTGATCCCCGGTGGGGGTGAAACGGAAAGAACCCCTCCGCCGACCAGAATGCGCCGCCGCAACGGGGGCGGTGCAGCGCAAGGGATTGCACAGGACCTACTCCGGTGGAACAAGGGAGTAGTTGGGCACGGGCTTTTCGCGCTCTGCGTCATCCCGGCTCCAGATCTTCCGGGTCTCGGGTCTGGGGCATCTCCCGAGATGGATCCCGTGGAGACAGGCACCGCACCAGAGTGCGGCCATGGCGACGCGAGAAGGCACCCTTGCCGGCATGACGGCCTGAATTCCTGCCGCAGGATGCCCTGTTGGGACTCTCCTAGGCGGGGCCAGTGGCGATCGCCGGGCGGCCCGCAGCAGCACGCACCGGGCGGCTCCGAAGCGGAGGCGCCGGAGCCGGTCGGGCCACGCCGCTCCAACTACCCCCTTGTCCCACCGGAGTGGGCCCTCTGTGATTCCTTCCCGGAGGCGCTGCGCTGCCCCCGTTGTGGCGGCGCGCTTTGGTTGGCGGAGGGGCCCCTTCCATGTCACTCCCTCCGGGGATCAGGCGCGCTACGAGACGGAGGGGGCGGGGTCGGAGGGGTGGGCGTTCTGGACACTTACGTGTATTTGTTGTGCGGCACGGACGGCACCTACCTGGACCGCCCGCCATGCACATAAATATGCGGTCCAGAATGCCCAGCCCCGGAGGCCCCGACCCCGGCCCACCACACACGCAGCGGCGCGGTGCCTGACTGCGCCGGGCAATCGGGAGGGCGGGCGGGGAAACCCCCAACATCAACCACACCGCACCCGCACACGACCACGCACCCGCAGCCGTACCCCGCACAAACCACCGGAGGTATACGGTGAGGCAGAATCGGATGTGAACGCACTCCGCGATGGAGAAAAAGCCCGTGCCCCCCACGCTCGCCTCGCTGCTGCGGAACCCCGCACTGAAGCTGGCCGTCCTCGCCGGAGGCGACCACCTGGACGAGGCCGCCGTCCGGTGGGTGCACACCAGCGAACTGGACGACCCGGCGCCGTACCTGGAGGGCGGCGAGTTCCTGCTCACCACGGGGCTCAAGCTCGACGTGGGGTCGCCCGAGGCACTCGCCCGGTACGTGGAACGGCTGGCCGGCGCCGGTGTCGTGGGCCTCGGGTTCGGCGTGGGGCTGAGCCACGACACCGTGCCGCAGGCCCTCGTGGACGCGGCCGCGGCGCACCGACTGCCTCTGCTGGAGGTGCCGCGCAAGACCCCGTTCATCGCGATCAGCAAGGCCGTCTCCGCGGAGATCGCCGCCGACCGGTACAAGGCCGTGACCGCCGGGTTCGAGGCGCAGCGGGAGCTGACGCGGGCGGCGCTCGCGCCGGACGGGACGGCGGCGCTGCTGGCCCGGCTGGCGGCGCATCTGGACGGCTGGGCGGCGCTGTACGACGCCTCCGGCGCCGTGGTGGCGGCCGCGCCGGAGTGGGCGGGGCGGCGGGCGGCGCGGCTCGCCGGCGAGGTGGAGCGGCTGCGCGGCAGGCCGGCCCCGGCCAGCGCGGCGGTCGCCGGCCCGGCCGGCACGGAGGACCGCGTCGAGTTGCAGTCGCTGGGCACCGGGCGGCGCCCCCGCGGGTTCCTCGCCGTCTGTACGGAGGAGCGGCTCGACACCTCCGCGCGGTACCTCGTGCACGCCGCCGTCGCGCTGCTGACGCTCTCCCTGGAGCAGTCCCGCGCGCTGCAGGACACCGAGCAGCGGCTGGGCGCCGCGCTGCTGCGGATGATGCTGGTGGGCGAGCCCGAGCACGCCCGCACCGTGGCCGGCCGGCTGTACGGCGGGCTGTTCGACGCTCCGGTGCGGGTCCTGGTCGCGGAGCCCGCGCAGGTCGCGGGGGACGCGGTGGGGCTGCTGGCGGAGCGGGTGGAGGCGGCCGGGATGCGGGCCGCGGAACCCGTGCTGGCGGTCCGGGACGGGGACCGGCTGACCGTGCTCGCGGCCGCCGGCGGCGAGGTGATGCCGGCCTGCGTGGCGGCGATCGACGGGAGCGACGACCTGGTGGCGGGGCTGTCCGCGGCGGTGGGTTGCGCGGGGGTGCCCGGCGCGCACGAGCAGGCCGAGCGCGCGCTGGCGGTCGCCCGGCGGCGCGGTCGCAGCCTCGTCGAGCACGACGAGGTCGGTTCGGGCTCGATGCTGCCGCTCCTGGGTGACGACGCCGTACGGGCCTTCTCCGACGGGCTGCTGCGCCCACTGCGCGAGCACGACGCCACGGCCCGCGGCGACCTGGTCGCGTCCCTGCGGGCGTGGCTGTCCCGGCACGGGCAGTGGGACGCCGCCGCGGCGGACCTCGGGGTCCACCGGCACACGCTGCGGTACCGGATGCGACGTGTGGAGGAGATCCTCGGACGCTCCCTGGACGACCCGGACGTCCGGATGGAGCTGTGGCTGGCCCTCAAGTCGTCCGGCTGAGGAGAGTCCTGCCAAAACGTCGTATGCGGCCCGGCCCGTAGGACGCACTGGACAAGCCCAACCGGGTGACGCCCGCCCTACCGTGGTCCGCATGAGCACCCCCACCTCCTTCTGGCTCGCCGGCCGCCCCGCCACCGGCGAGGACACCTTCGATGTCGTGAACCCGTACGACGGCAGCGTCGTGGCCTCCGTCGGCGTGCCCACCGCCGCCCAGGTGGAGGAGGCCGTCGCCGCCGCCAAGGCCGTCGAGGCGGAGTTCGCCGCGACTCCCGCCCATGTGCGGGCCGCGGCCCTCGACCATGTGTCGAAGCGGCTGGCCGAGCGCACCGAGGAGATCGCCCGGCTGATCACCGCGGAGAACGGCAAGCCGGTCAAGTGGGCCCGCGGCGAGGTCGGCCGCGCCGTCTCCGTGTTCCGCTGGGCCGCCGAGGAGGCCCGGCGTTTCAACAGCGGTGACGCCCAGCGTCTGGACACCGACGCCGGCGGCACCGGCCGCCTGGCGCTGACCCGGCGCTTCCCGCGCGGCAGCGTGCTCGGCATCGCGCCCTTCAACTTCCCGCTGAACCTGGTGGCCCACAAGGTGGCCCCGGCGATCGCGGTCGGCACGCCGATCATCCTGAAGCCGGCCCCGGCGACCCCGCTCTCCGCGCTCCTCCTGGGCGAGATCCTGGCCGAGACCGACCTGCCGGCCGGTGCGTGGAGCGTGCTCACCGTCCCGAACGACCGCATGCCCGCCCTGGTGCAGGACGAGCGGCTGCCGGTCATCTCCTTCACCGGCTCCGACCGGGTCGGATACCAGATCATGGACTCGGTGCCGCGCAAGCACACCACCCTGGAGCTGGGCGGCAACGCCGCCGCCGTCGTCCTCGCGGACTGGTCCTCGGAGGAGGACCTGGAGTGGGCGGCGAACCGCATCGCCACCTTCTCCAACTACCAGGGCGGCCAGTCCTGCATCTCCGTCCAGCGGGTCATCGCGGACGCGTCCGTGTACGACCGGCTGGTCGAGAAGGTCGTCGCCAAGGTCCGCGCGCAGGTCACCGGCGACCCTTCGGACGACGCGACCGACGTCGGCCCGCTCGTCGACGTGAAGGCCGCCGAGCGCGTGGAGTCGTGGGTCGAGGACGCGCTGGGCAAGGGCGCCAAGCTGCTGACCGGCGGCAGGCGCGACGGCGCCGCCTACGAGCCGACCGTGCTCGCCGACCTTCCCGCGGACGCGATCATCGCCACCGAGGAGGTCTTCGGCCCCGTCCTGTCCCTGCACAAGGTGGACGGCGCCGACGAGGCCTTCGCGGCGGTCAACGACTCCAAGTTCGGCCTGCAGAGCGGGGTGTTCACCCACGACCTGCAGACCGCCTTCCGCGCCCACCGCGAGCTGGAGGTGGGCGGCGTCATCATCGGCGACGCCCCCTCCTACCGGGCCGACCAGATGCCCTACGGCGGCGTCAAGGACTCCGGCGTGGGCCGCGAGGGCGTCAAGTACGCCATGGACGACTACACCTACGAGCGGGTCCTGGTCCTGACCGGTCTCGCCCTGTAGTCCCCACGACAAAGGAGCCACCCCTTCCAGCGGCCGGGGCGCATGTGCGGTGCGTCCCGGCCGCGTTGTGCGCGCTGTCGGCATGAGCACGTAAGGTGACGCTCTCGAAAGGGCGCCAGGCAGGCGCCGGGGAGGGGAAACGCAAGGTGGCAACGTATGCGGTGGTCTGCGCGGCGGAGGCCGGGGCGACCGCGGAGGCAGTGGCCCAGGGGCCGGTGGGCGGCTGGATAGCCGGGGGCGAGGGCGGCACCGAGGTGCTGTTCGACGCGCCGGAGACCGAAGGCGAGGGCCTCGGCATCAACGACGTGGTGCCGGCCGGGCGGGAGCTGGCCCGGCGGCTGGACACACCGGCCGTGGTGCTGGTCGGGACACCCCAGGTCGCGTACGCGGTGTTCCTGCGCCCGGACGCCACGGGCACGCAGAGCATGGTGTGGGCCGCGGACTGGGAGCCGCCCACCGACCCGGAGGAGTACGCGGAACACCGCGCCCAGTGGGACGCCCAGGCCGCCCGCTGCGCCGAGTGGTTCGGCCGGCCCGACGCGGCCGCCGCTCTCGCCGAGGTCCGCAACGACCCGCGGCCCGGCGAGGCCAAGCCCGGCACGGACGACCTGCTGCGCCAGGTCTGCGCGGCGCTCGGCGTGCCGTCCGCGACGGTCGGCGTCTCCTCGCTGACCTCGCCGGACGGCGTCGCCGACGCCGGTGTACCGGAGGACGCCGTGCGCGCCGAGGCCGCGCTGCCCGCCGGCACGGAGACGGCCCCGGCCAAGAGCTCCACGTTCCGTGCCGTGCGCGCCCTGGTCCTGCTCGCGGGCTTCTACCTGCTGAGCGTGGTCCTGCTCGCGGTGCTGGCCGGTGTCGACGTCCTGGTCGCCTCCTGGGGCGTGGGCGGGCTCACCGGCAAGGTGGTCATCGTCAGCTTCGTGCTCGCCATCCCGATCGTCCGCGGCATGTTCATGCTGCGGCGCCCCCAGGACGACGGCCCCGCGGGGGTCCCCGTCGGCGAGCAGCAGCAGCCCGAGCTGTGGGCGGCCGTGCGCGACCTCGCCGCGCGCTACGGCACCCGTGCCCCGGACGAGATCGTGCTCATCGGCGAGGTCAACGCCGCCGTGTCCGAGAAGTCCCGCCTCCTCGGCCTGATCGGCGGACGCCGCCGGATGTACATCGGCGTCCCGCTGCTCGCCGGGCTGACCGAGCGCCAGCTGCACGCCGTCCTCACCCACGAGCTGGGCCACTACGGCAACAGCGACACCCGGCTGTCCGCCATCACCCTGCGCGGCCAGGAGCGCGTCCTGCGGACCATCGCCCACTTCGAGGAGCGCGCCGCCCGCGCCCAGGGCAAGGAGCAGGCCAAGCAGGAGGAGCGCGCCGCCAAGGCGCTATCCAAGGGCCGCAAGGCCAAGGAGATCGACACCTCCGGCGCCGGCATCACCTACCGGGCGATGGCGGCGATCTACACGGCGTACGCCAAGTTCTACCTCCGCGCCTCGCACAGCGTCGGCCGGACCCAGGAGCTCGCCGCCGACCAGGCCGCCGTCCGGCTCGCCGGGCGGGACGCCACCGCCTCCGCGCTCCGGGAGATCCCGGTGCTGGGCGCCGCCTTCGACCACTACATGCGGCAGTACGCCGGCTTCGGGGCCCCCGCCGGGCTGCTGCCGCCCGCGGGAGAGGTCTACGGCGGGCTGCCCCGCTTCCTGGCCGACCCCGCCCGCGGCCGGGAACTCGCCCGGATGCGTGTCCGGCTGCCCCGCGAGCAGCGCTCCCCGTACGACTCGCACCCCCCGATCGCCGAGCGCGTCCGTCTCGTCGAGGCGGCGCCCGCCGACGTGCCGGGCACCGAGGCCGCCGGACCGGACCGCCCGGCCCTGGAGCTGCTGCACGACCGGGAGCAGGTGCTGATCGCCCTGGAGACGGCCACCCTCAGCGGCGAGGCCCAGGCGTTCACCCGAGTGGAGTGGAGCGCGCTCGCGGATCCGGCGGTGCGTCTGGCGCTCGCCGACAACGCCGCGCCGCTGCGCGCCGCGCTGTCGGCCGCCGGCATCGAGCCGAGCCTGGGCGCGCTGCTCGACGCCGCCGACGAAGGCCGCCTCCCGGCCCTCGCGCAGGGGCTGCCCGAGGGGGCGCTGCACCAGGGCGTCGCCGCGCTCGCGGGCCTCGCGCTCGCCGAATCCGGCGCCGCCCGCTGGGAACTGACATGGGATCAGGGCGTCCTCCTGATCCTGGCCGACGGTACCGACGAGGCGGAGTTCGGCGCCGCCGTCGACGCCCTCGCCGACCCCGTCGCCGAGGGCGGGGCGGCACCGGACACGGCGCCGCTGCGCAAGCTGCTCGCGTCGGCCTGAATCGCCGTCGGACGGGTCACCGGCCCCTCGCGCTCCGTGCGCGAGGGCTGGTGACCATGCCGGAACCGGGGTACTAACGAACAAGTAGCACCGGTCGGTAACCGACGCGAGGTGACGCCCCCATGTCCGCAGCATCCGCCCGCCCCACCGTTTCCGAACGCGAAGCGCGCCAGGTCGCAGAGGCCGCCCGCGAACAGGAATGGCGAAAGCCCAGCTTCGCCAAGGAACTGTTCCTGGGCCGCTTCCGGCTCGACCTGATCCATCCCCACCCCACACCGTCGACCGAGCAGGTCCAGCGCGGCGAGGAGTTCCTCGCCAAACTGCGCGACTTCGTCGAGACGAAGGTGGACGGGGCCTTGATCGAGCGTGAGGCGAGGATCCCCGACGAGGTCATCACCGGGCTGAAGGAGCTCGGCGCCCTCGGCATGAAGATCGATCCCAAGTACGGCGGCCTCGGCCTCACCCAGGTGTACTACAACAAGGCGCTGGCCCTCGTCGGGTCCGCCAGCCCCGCCATCGGAGTGCTGCTGTCGGCGCACCAGTCGATCGGCGTACCCCAGCCGCTGAAGATGTTCGGCACCCCGGAGCAGAAGGAGCGGTTCCTGCCGCGCTGCGCCCGCACCGACATCTCGGCCTTCCTGCTCACCGAGCCCGACGTGGGGTCCGACCCCGCGCGCCTGGCGACCACGGCCGTGCCCGACGGGGACTCCTACGTCCTCGACGGCGTCAAGCTGTGGACCACCAACGGCGTCGTCGCCGACCTGCTGGTCGTCATGGCCCGGGTGCCGAAGAGCGAGGGCCACAAGGGCGGCATCACCGCCTTCGTCGTGGAGGCCGGCTCCGAGGGCATCACCGTCGAGAACCGCAACTCCTTCATGGGCCTGCGCGGCATCGAGAACGGCGTCACCCGCTTCCACCAGGTGCGCGTCCCCGCCGAGAACCGCATCGGCCCCGAGGGCGCCGGACTGAAGATCGCCCTCACCACCCTCAACACCGGCCGCCTCTCGCTGCCCGCGTCCTGCGTCGCGGCCGGCAAGTGGTGCCTGAAGATCGCCCGCGAGTGGTCGGTCGCTCGTGAGCAGTGGGGCAAGCCGGTCGCCCGCCACGAGGCCGTCGGCGCGAAGATCTCCTTCATCGCGGCGACCACCTTCGCCCTCGAGGCCGTCATGGAGCTGTCCAGCCAGATGGCCGACGAGGACCGCAACGACATCCGGATCGAGGGCGCGCTGGCCAAGCTCTTCGCCTCCGAGATGAGCTGGACCATGGCCGACGAACTGATCCAGATCCGCGGCGGCCGCGGCTTCGAGACCGCCGAGTCCCTCGCCGCCCGCGGCGAACGGGGCGTCCCGGCCGAGCAGCTGCTGCGCGACCTGCGGATCAACCGGATCTTCGAGGGCTCCACGGAGATCATGCACCTGCTGATCGCCCGCGAGGCCGTCGACGCCCACCTGTCGGTCGCCGGGGACCTCATCGACCCCGACAAGGCGCTCGGCGACAAGGCCAAGGCCGGAATGAAGGCAGGCGGCTTCTACGCCCGCTGGCTGCCCAAGCTCGTGGCCGGCCCCGGCCAGATCCCCGGCGCGTACGCCGCCTTCCACCCGGCGGGCCACCCCGACCTCGCCGCCCACCTGCGCTACGTCGAGCGCAACGCCCGCAAGCTCGCCCGATCCACCTTCTACGCCATGTCGCGCTGGCAGGGCCGCATGGAGACCAAACAGGGCTTCCTGGGCCGCGTCGTCGACATCGGCGCCGAACTGTTCGCCATGAGTGCCGCCTGCGTCCGCGCCGAGATGCTCCGCACCCGGGGCGAGAACGGACGCGAGGCCTACCAGCTCGCCGACGCCTTCTGCCGTCAGTCGCGGATCCGCGTCGAGGAGCTCTTCGGCCGCCTGTGGACCAACACCGACGCCATCGACCGCAAGGTCGTCGACGGGGTCCTCGGCGGCTCCTACACCTGGCTGGAGTCCGGCATCGTCGACCCCTCCAGCGACGGCCCGTGGATCGCCGACACCACCCCGGGCGCCTCCCGCAAGGAGAACGTCCACCGACCGATCCGCTGAGCGGACCGGGGCCGCGTTCCCCGCGCACAGGGCACCGCCTTCCCGGAGGCGGTGCCCTCGCCGTCTCGGCGACCGGACACAATGGGGGGATGACGGACTCTCTCGCCGACCCGCACCTGCGGCTGCCCGGACCGGACGCGGCCACCGCCGCGCACGACGGCCCCCGCGACATCGTGATCCTGGGTTCGACCGGATCGATCGGCACCCAGGCCATCGACGTCGTCCTGCGCAACCCCGACCGCTTCCGGGTGGTGGCCCTGTCCGCCGCCGGGGGCCGCGTGGAGCTGCTCGCCGACCAGGCGCGGCAGCTCGCCGTCTCCGCGGTCGCCGTCGCGGACGACAGCGCCGCGGGCCCGCTGCGGGAGGCGCTGGCCGAGCGCTACGGGACCGAGCCCCTGCCGGAGATCCTGGCGGGCCCGGACGCCGCGACCGAGCTGGCGGGCCGCCCGTGCCACTCCGTCCTCAACGGCATCACCGGTTCGATCGGACTGCGCCCCACCCTGGCCGCCCTGGAGGCGGGCCGGACGCTGATCCTCGCCAACAAGGAGTCGCTGATCGTCGGCGGCCCCCTGGTCAAGGCCGTGGCCAAGCCGGGCCAGATCGTCCCCGTCGACTCCGAGCACTCCGCGCTCTTCCAGGCGCTCATGGGCGGCTCCCGCGCCGAGGTCCGCAAGCTCGTGGTGACCGCCTCCGGCGGCCCCTTCCGCGGCCGGGACAAGGAGGAGCTGGCCGGGGTCACCCCCGAGCAGGCGCTGGCCCACCCCACCTGGGACATGGGCCCGGTGGTGACCATCAACTCGGCCACCCTGGTGAACAAGGGCCTGGAGGTCATCGAGGCCCACCTGCTCTTCGACATTCCCTTCGACCGCATTGAGGTCGTCGTCCACCCGCAGTCGTATATCCACTCGATGGTGGAATTCACTGACGGCTCCACGCTGGCCCAGGTCAGCCCGCCCGACATGCGGATGCCGATCTCGCTGGGCCTCGGCTGGCCCGAGCGGGTGCCCGACGCCGCGCCCGGGTGCGACTGGACCAAGGCGGCCACGTGGACGTTCTTCCCGCTGGACGACGAGGCGTTCCCGGCGGTGGCGCTCGCGCGCCACGTCGGTAGCCTCGGGGGTACCGCCCCCGCGGTGTTCAACGCGGCCAACGAGGAGTGCGTGGCCGCGTTCCTCGCGGGCACGCTGCCCTTCACGGGCATCGTGGACACCGTCGCACGGGTGGTCGAGGAGCACGGCACTCCCGCGGAGGGAACCTCCCTGACCGTGGAGGACGTCCTCGAAGCGGAGAACTGGGCGCGGGCCCGCGCCCGGGAACTGGCTGCGGAACAGGCGACAACGGAGGCGGCACGCGTATGACGGGACTCATGTGGGCACTGGGGATCGCCGTCTTCGCGGTCGGCCTCCTGGTCTCCATCGCCTGGCACGAGCTCGGCCACCTCTCCACGGCCAAGCTGTTCAAGATCCGCGTACCGCAGTACATGGTCGGCTTCGGGCCGACGATCTGGTCCCGCCACAAGGGTGAGACCGAGTACGGCATCAAGGCGATCCCGCTGGGCGGCTACATCCGCATGATCGGGATGTTCCCGCCCGGCGACGACGGCCGGGTGGCCGCCCGGTCCACCTCGCCCTTCCGCGGGATGATCGAGGACGCCCGCTCCGCGGCGTACGAGGAGCTGCAGCCGGGCGACGAGACCCGGATGTTCTACACGCGCAAGCCCTGGAAGCGCGTGATCGTCATGTTCGCCGGCCCGTTCATGAACCTGATCCTGGCCTTCGGCCTCTTCCTGGCGCTCTTCATGGGCTTCGGCCTGCAGACGCAGACCACCACGGTCGGCTCGGTCTCGGACTGCGTCGTCCCCGCCTCCGACACCAAGGCCCTCAAGGCCAAGAACCCCTGCGCCCTCGGGGACTACCCGGCCGCTCCCGCCAAGGCGGCCGGTCTGCAGCAGCGCGACCGGATCGTGGCCTTCAACGGGGTGAAGGTCGACGACAGCCAGTGGACGGTGCTGCAGAAGGAGATCCGCAAGACCATCGGCCCCGCCACGATCACCGTCGTGCGCGACGGCAGGACCGTCGACCTCCACGCGAACCTGATCGCCAACAAGGTCGTCAAGACCGACGGGCACGGCGGCATCGTCAAGGACCAGTACGTCCAGGCCGGATTCCTCGGCTTCACGCCCGCGGAGGGCGTGGTGAGGCTGGACTTCGGCCAGTCGCTCGACCACATGGCCACCACGGCCGAGGACGGCGTCCGGTCCCTCGCGGCGCTCCCCGGCAAGATCCCGGGACTGTGGAACGCGGTCTTCAGCGGCGCGGAGCGCCAGCCCGACTCCCCGGTCGGCATGATCGGCGCGGCCCGTCTCGGCGGCGACATCTTCTCGCTGCCGCTGCCGGCCACGCAGAAGATCGCCACGATGGTGGGCCTGCTCGCCGGGGTCAATCTGGCCCTCTTCCTGTTCAACATGCTCCCGCTGCTTCCGCTCGACGGCGGGCACATCGCGGGCGCCCTGTGGGAGTCCGTCCGCCGGAACATCGCCAGGGTCTTCCGCCGGGCCGACCCCGGCCCGTTCGACGTGGCGAAGCTGATGCCCGTCGCCTACGTGGTCGCCGGCATCTTCATCTGCTTCACGGCGCTGGTCATGGCCGCGGATCTCATCAATCCGGTGCGTTTGACCTAGCCGCGATGTGAGGCGCGTGGGCGGCGTGACGTAATCTCGGGGATCGGAGCCCGCCCACGCCGCCGGGACCACGATCCGCGTACCTTTGGGGATGCCACGCACATGACCGCGATTTCGCTCGGGATGCCGTCCGTTCCGATCAAGCTCGCCGACCGCCGCAAGAGCCGCCAGATCCAGGTCGGATCGGTCGCGGTCGGAGGTGACGCCCCGGTCTCCGTCCAGTCCATGACCACGACCGTCACGGCCGACATCGGCGCCACGCTGCAGCAGATCGCGGAGCTCACCGCCTCCGGCTGCCAGATCGTCCGGGTCGCCTGCCCCTCGCAGGACGACGCCGACGCCCTCGCCACCATCGCCAGGAAGTCGCAGATCCCGGTGATCGCGGACATCCACTTCCAGCCGAAGTACGTGTTCGCGGCGATCGACGCGGGCTGTGCGGCGGTGCGGGTGAACCCGGGCAACATCCGGCAGTTCGACGACAAGGTGAAGGAGATCGCCAAGGCGGCCTCCGACGCCGGCACGCCGATCCGGATCGGGGTCAACGCCGGGTCGCTGGACAAGCGACTGCTGGAGAAGTACGGCAAGGCGACGCCCGAGGCGCTGGTGGAGTCGGCGCTGTGGGAGTGCTCGCTGTTCGAGGAGCACGGCTTCCGGGACATCAAGATCTCGGTGAAGCACAACGACCCGGTGGTGATGGTCAACGCCTACCGTCTGCTGGCGGCGCAGTGCGACTACCCGCTGCACCTGGGGGTGACCGAGGCGGGTCCGGCGTTCCAGGGGACGATCAAGTCGGCGGTGGCGTTCGGCGCGCTGCTGAGCGAGGGCATCGGGGACACGATCCGGGTGTCGTTGTCGGCTCCTCCGGCGGAGGAGGTCAAGGTCGGCATCCAGATCCTGGAGTCGCTGAACCTGCGGCAGCG